>NZ_JASVEJ010000017.1:0-123475 GCF_030285425.1 Geitlerinema calcuttense NRMC-F 0142
CTAACTCCCTTCTTACCCCAACCCCCAACTCCTAACTCCCAACTCCCTTCTTCCCCCAACCCCAACTCCCAACTCCCAATCCCTTCTCCCTCTAAGTATGCATAGCCCGTGCGAGTTCTGCGGCGACTTCGGGGCGAGAGAACTCTGGTGGGGGGAGTTCGCCGCGACGGAGCATTTCCCGTACCTTGGTTCCGGATAGGTGAATGCGCTGTTCTGGCTTGCTGGGGCTGGTTTTGGTAGTGGCCATCCCTTTAGAAATGGTGCAGTAGAAGGCGTGTTCAAACTTCATCGGCGTAATGCCTAATTCGCCCGGTTCAAATTCATCGAAAATATATTGAGCGTCGTAGTGCCGTAGTAGTCGCCAACGCCTGCGTGGTCGCGTCCAACGATAAAGTGGGTGCAACCGTAGTTTTTGCGGACGATGGCGTGGAAAATGGCTTCGCGCGGGCCTGCATAGCGCATCGCCGCCGGGTTAATCGCTAAAATTACCCGGTCTTTGGGATAGTAATGTTCGAGGATGATTTCGTAACAGCGCATTCGCACGTCTGCGGGGATATCATCTTCTTTGGTTGCACCGACTAGGGGATGCAAAATAGCCCATCCACGGTTTCTAAGGCGCATTTTTGAATATATTCGTGGGCGCGGTGGATGGGGTTGCGGGTTTGGAAACCAACGACAGTCTGCCAGCCTTTTTCGCGGAACATTTGGCGGGAGACGGCCGGATCGATTTGATAGATGGGAAATTGGGGATGGGGATCGCGTTCTAGTAGCCAGATGTCGCCAGCGAGGTTGACTTCGCCTTGTTCGTAAACGACCTTGACGCCGGGGTGTTTGTCTTCGTCGGTGAGATAGACGTGGGTAGCTTCTTTAACTTTGTCGTAGTGGTATTTTTCGGTCAGTTCAAGAATACCCACCATGCGTCCGGTTGCATCATCAAGCCGAATGAGCGATCCTTCATTGAGGGGTTGAGCCGTTTCTTCGCTAACGGATAGGGTAATGGGGATAGACCAGGGTAAACCGTTCGCCAGACGCATATCGGTGACGACGGTTTGATAGTCTTGCGATCCCATAAATCCAGTCAGGGGACTAAAACCGCCAATGGCGATCATCACCAGGTCGGAAAATGTGCGTTCATCCAGCGAGATGCGGGGAAGGGTTTCTGCTTTGGAGAGAAAGACTTCTTTTTGCTCGGAGTTAACAATCCGATTCACTAGCACGCCGCCGTGTGCGGGAATGTTGTCTAGGTGACGACTCATTGTAGGTTCGTTCGATTATGCGCTTAGGGATTCCAATGTTTCATCCTACCAAGATGCGATCGCCAATTGCGATCTTTTAGCGAGTTCGGGTAGAGAGCCGCGCTTCTACCCGAAAAGTCACTCAAGTGGTGTATTCGGCGTTGATCTTCACGTAGTCGTAACTGAGGTCGCATCCCCAAGCTTTGCTGCTACCGGGGCCATCGCCAACTTTGACGGAAATTAAGACGGTATCTTCTTTGAGGTACTCGCCTGCTGCGGCTTGTCTCATGTAGTTGCTGGCCGCATTGCGGTCAAAGGGGAGGGGTTGACCGTTTTCCATGAGCAGAAAGTCGCCTAATTTGACTTGGAGGTCTTCTGGGTTGAAATGAACGCCCGCACGTCCGGCGGCGGCGGCAATTCGGCCCCAGTTGGGGTCGCGACCAAAAATGGCGGATTTCACTAGGGAAGACCCGACGATGGTTTTGGCAATTTGACGGGCTGATTTTTCGTCGGCTGTGCCTGTGACTTGCACTTCTACTAGACAGGTTGCGCCTTCTCCATCGCGGGCGATCGCTTTGGCTAAATATTGACAGACGGCGGTTAACATGGCTTCTAGCTTATCGGCTTCGGGCCCCTGTTCGGTAATGGCGGGGGTGCGCGACTCGCCGTTGGCTAAGGCAATTAAGGTGTCGTTGGTGCTGGTATCGCCATCGACGGTAATTTGATTGAAACTGCGATCGGCGGCGCGGCCCAGCATTTCTTGCCACAGATGGGGAGAAACGGCGGCGTCGCAGGTGACGAAGGCCAGCAGGGTGGCCATGTTGGGGTGGATCATCCCCGATCCTTTACAAATTCCGCCGATGCGAACGGTGCGATCGCCAATGGTGGTTTCTAAGGCGATGGTTTTGGGGACGAGATCGGTGGTCATAATCGCTCTGGCAGTGGCGTCAGAACCCTCGCTAGATAAGGATGCTACTAGATTGGGGATGCCAGCCACCAGCTTATCCATTTTGATGCGTTGCCCGATCACGCCTGTGGAGGCGAGAAGGATCTGATTGGGGGCTAAATTTAGGGCATCTCCTAACGCTGTAGCACTCTCTAAGGCGTCTTTCCATCCCTGTTCGCCTGTGGCGGCGTTGGCTTGTCCAGAGTTGCATAAGATGGCTCTGGCGCTATGCTTGGCTTGCAGTTGTTGGCGACAATAATCGACGCAGGCCGCCCGGACAATACAAGTCGTGAACACCCCGGCTGCGATCGCATCTACATCCGACAAAATTAACGCTAAATCGGGTTGTCCTGAAGGTTTCAAACCCGCTGTAATCCCGGCGGCCCGATACCCTCTCGGTGCCGTTACTCCCCCGCTAATCTCATGCCATTCAGACACCTAGCGCCTCCCCCTGTTTGTCACTGCTGTTTGAGAGGCGATTATACCAACTTCTGAAGAGTCTGCTCTGTTGCAAAAGGATAAAAAAAAAGGAGAGCCACATGACTCTCCCTACCATCAGGGTGCATCTACTTATCACATTATTACATCAAGAGGATGGGGGGCGTAACCCCCTATTGTGTTTTTTTGGCAAAGTTGAAAACCCCTTAAATGTAGTTTTCTTGAATTTCTTTTTCAGTAGAAATACGATAAACAATCGCGTATTTTGCTCAAAGCTAAAATATTCTGACATAACCTTCAACCATCTTCAGTGAAAGCGCGGAATTAGAGAACCGTAGAAGCGCGGTTTTTCTTAAAATAAATTCAACTTTTAATCTCAAAATTCAGTGAAATTGCGGATAAAAATAGGGCTGGATCGCCAAGAAATCCAACCCTTTTTAAGTCTGAGAATTTCGACAATTTTCAGCCCCAGCAGGCAGTCAACGCCTTAGCCGTTCAGCTTTTGGGCTAATAACTGGTTCGTTAATTTCGGGTCAGCGCGGCCGCTGGTTTTCTTCATCACCTGTCCGACAAAGAAGCCCAGAAGTTTCGTTTTGCCACCGCGATACTGTTCCAACTCCTTGGGATGGGCTGCAATCACCTCATCGATGGCTGATTCCAAGGCCGCAGTATCCGAAATTTGAGTTAATCCCTTACCTTCGACCAATTCCTTCGCCGAACCCCCTTTTTCTAGCAGTTCCGGCAGGATATCCTTAGCAATTTTACTGCTAATCGTATTGGCTTCAATCAATTGCACCAATTCCGCCAAAATCAAAGGCTTCAGGGCAATTTGAGCAATGGTCAGCTTTTGAGCGTTCATATAACCCGCAATATCTCCCATCACCCAGTTTGCGACTAACTTCGGGTTGGCCTTGGCAGCGATCGCCGCTTCAAAGTATTCTGCAACAAAACGGTCATCGGTCAGTACCCGCGCATCGTAAGGCGATAGCCCTAACTCATTTTCATAGCGGTGGCGTTTTTGCGCCGGAAGTTCCGGTAACTCCGACTGCCATTGTTGCAACTGTTCCACCGAAACTTCAATAGGCGGTAAGTCCGGTTCGGGGAAATAGCGATAGTCGCTAGAACCCTCCTTACTCCGCATACTAATGGTTCGTTGCGCCCCTTCTTCCCACAGACGCGTTTCTTGGATAATTCTTTCTCCGGCTTCAAGGGCTGCGGTTTGCCGTTCAATTTCGTACTCAATGGCGCGTTGAATGGCGTTAAAGGAGTTCATATTTTTAATTTCGACCTTAGTGCCAAACTCCTTTTGACCCACAGGACGAACCGAAATATTGACATCGCAACGCAGAGAACCCTCTTGCATATTACCATCGCTAACCCCCAGATAGCGGAGGATGCGGCGCAACTCTTGGGCGTATTCGGCCGCCTCTTGACCCGAACGCATATCCGGTTCCGAGACAATTTCCACCAAAGGCACGCCCGCCCGATTGTAGTCTACCAAAGAGTAGGTGGAACCCGAAAGGCGATCGCTCCCACCATGCACCAACTTGCCAGCATCCTCTTCCATGTGCAAGCGCGTAATCCCAATCTTCTTACGGACGGGGTTGCCTGCATCATCGCTTAACTCAATTTCTAGCCAGCCATGTTCGGCGATGGGTAAGTCAAACTGAGAAATTTGGTAATTTTTGGGTAAGTCAGGATAGAAATACTGCTTGCGGTCAAATTTACTGTATTTGGCAATTTCGCAGTTGAGGGCTAAACCCGCCTTGACTGCGTATTCCAGCACTTTCTGGTTGAGTACGGGCAACACTCCCGGCATCCCCATACAAATCGGGTCAATATTTGTATTGGGCGTTGCACCAAATTCCGTGGAAGAACTGGAGAAGATTTTAGTTTGGGTACTCAACTGACAGTGAGTTTCCAGACCAATTACTGCTTCGTACTGAGTTTTAACAGGTGTAGCCGTGGTCATAGAATATTTTAATGCTTTACCACAATAGGCTTCTATTTTAACGGCTAGAGATTGCGCCTTAGCGGTTTACAGGAAGCCGAATCGAATAAAATCAACAAATGACTCGAACTCCCCACGACCAATTCGCCAAACAGTATCTTGCGGAACTCTTATCCGCTTTGGGAGAGGTGAATGTGGGACGCGAAGTTTCCCCAGAAGTTCGCGAAGTTGATATAACGATGACCAGGAATTGCTTATGAACTTATCACCAGCGTATCTCCAATGGCGGGAAGCGACGTTACAAGAAGGTCAGCAAGAAGGCCGTCAGCAGATGGTGGAAAACTTTCTGAGGGCGCGGTTTGGTGAAATTGATGTGACTTTATCCCCTATCGTTGCACCTCTGTTACAGTTGCCGCCTGAAGAGTTGGCCCCCTTGTTACTAACCTTATCTCGCGAGGAGTTGATAGCCAGATTTGGAGAATAAAGGGGCCTGTAGCCCCAATCTTAATTAGGCAATGGGTTCTGGAGTTTTGAAGGCGGGAATCACTTGTCCATCTACTTTTGGCAGAGTGACTTCTAATAATGCGGCAATCGTTGGGGCAAAATCTAGGATAGAAATGGGGGCTTCTAACTGTCCGGGGGCGATACCAGGGCCGTAAGCAAATAATAGACCGTCGGGTTTATGGTCGCCTGTGCGAACGCCTGGGAAGACTTTTTCCAGGGTGCCAATTTTGGGCGAGGAGACTTGGGCAATGGGGGCTTCTCGGTTCCACTCGACGAGTAAGTCTGGGAAGTGGTCGAGATATTCGCCTTGGTAGTGGTCTTGGGTTTTTAAAACGCGTTTGACGATGGGTTGACCTGTTTTGACGTTAATAATGTCCATTAAGTCTTGGGTCAACTGCTGGCAATAGGCTTCGTACTCAGCGCCGGGATGAATTTTCCCGTTGGGTTCGCGCCCGACTAGGTTGATGCGAATTCCCCCGTAAACATCGTTATTCGGCAGGGTGAAGCACTTGCGGTTGCTGGTATCCGGTTCTTGGAGGGCGTGGCGAATGGGTTTGTCGCTTTTCCAGAGGCGATCGCGCATAGGCGGCCAAATATATTTTCGCAGAGGTTGCATGAAATGGCGAATAATGGGTTTTTTCTCCCAAGAGGAGTTGAGGGCTTTGGCGACTTGTCGTTGTACCGCAGGCGTTTTTACCTTTTCTAAGCGACAGAGGATTTCATCGAGTAGGAAGGTTCCATCGTAGTGAGGCCCCATCCCGTGACTGGCGAGGACAAAGACGGTGGTATCGGAGTCAATTTGTTGGAGTAAATCGCCAATGGCTTTATCGATGGCAATATAGATATCTTGAATGGGGTTGCCGACAGCTTGCGCGATCGCGCTATCGTATTTAGGATGAGTCGGATCGTTGAGATGCCAGCACTGATGACCGACGCAGTGGCTTTCAGCAAATACGGTCATAAATAAGTCCCATTTCTCTTGTTGGAGAAATTGACTGGATAATTGGGCTTTCTTTTGGGTTCGCTCAATTAAGTTATTGCGAAATTGGGTAAATCCTTCTACATTACGGGTAATTCGGTTGCAATAGCCGATGGGATCTCGACCGTATTTGGCTTCAATTTCGCTGGCTAGGGATGTAGGCCAAGTATATAACCGATCCGGTAAATCGGGGTCATGGGTTCCCCAATCGACAATTTGAATCCCATTTAAGTTTTCTGAAGGGGGAATGCGAGGAACGTCGATAATGGCGACTCTACGACCTGCGCGACTAATCGTATCCCAAAACAGTTCTGATTTAAAGTCAAACACGCTATAGCGTTCGGTTCGATAGGTTCCAGGTCGTAATTGCGAGTAGCAGTAACAACCGTGTTGGGTTGGGGAGAGTCCGGTTGCGAAAGACGGCCAAATGGAACCTACGTAAAAGCCGACGGGACTGGTGGTTGGCGTCCAAGCGGCGGTGTTTAAAAGGGATTGGAAGGTGGGTAATAAACCGGATTTTGCCCAGAGTAAGATTAAATCTTTGTCTGCTGCATCAATGCCAATAAAAGCAACTTTAGAGGGACGGGTCATTGATTTGTCCTGAGTGTTGAAAAAGGGGGATTTACTGGGTACTAAAGCTCAATTTTCTAAGCTGATTTATCCTGAATTTTCATTAAATTGCACGGCAATTTCTGCACTTGGTTCTAATCTAGGCGCTTTTTGAGGAAATGTCACGTTCTGGTTCAGCTTTTTTAGGAAATAGGTTCAATAGATAATAGAAGGGACTCAGCAAGCTACTCTGTAAAAATTCCCATTCGCAGGTTGCTACTAAATCAGTTTGAGGATAACGGCGAGATTTGAGCCAATGTTGCAGAAGGCGTTTGCTACTCCCTAAAATCATTCGCAGAAATATCAAGGGTTTCTGCCAATGTTTAGCATTCAACATTCGCAGGTAACAAAGGCATAGACTAGACCCTCGAATCAGGGAAACTAGATAAGATTTTTCGAGGCGATGCGGGGGGATTTGATGATAGGTGTGCATGGCGGAATTGTACCAAATTTCCCAACCCGCACGGTGAATATAGAGTAAGGCTTCGTAGTCTTCTCCCGCAAGCATGGAACCTTGAATTCGACCGACTAAATGCAGGCGTTTGGGAACGTTATCTAGCCAGACTTGACGGCGAACGACTAAGGCGGCCCCTGGCGGTAGGCTAAGATGTTGGGGTTGATATAAATGGGGTTCCGAACCGCGTTCGCGAATGGCGAGAAAGGATTCTATTCGCTTAAAGTTAGTGGGGGGAGAAATTGCAAATTCTCCGTGAATTTGTCCGCCAAATGCTCCAGCTTGGGGATGGTTTTGGGCAAATTGGTAAGCTTGGGCAACCCAGTCAGGATCGGGATGATTATCGTCATCTAAGAAAGCAACTAGTTCGCCTTGGGCTTCAGTAATTCCTCGGTTTCTCGCAAAGGCTAATCCTTGTTCGGGTTCAAAACAATAACGGAGTGGATAGGGAAAGTTCCAGTTTTGTTGAATGGCTTGAATGAGGGCAGCAGTGGAATCTGTGCTATTATTATCAATGATGAGAATTTCCCAGCTAAAGCGGTCTGTATCGAATTGCGATCGCAATTTTTCTAAAAGCTTGGGTAAGCGGTCTGCACCATTATAAGTCGGGATGGCCACACTCAAGTCAAAAGTCATGTTCTGGTGCCTAAATAGCGAATTTTCCACAAGAAGAAAGGACTGAGCAAGGTACTTAATAAAAGCTCTCGTTCGCATCGGGCAATCGTATCTTGAGAATCTCTGCTACAGGACTGAAAATAATGCTTGACCAGTTTGAGCAGATCGGCAACAAAATAGACTAAAGAAGCAATTGGTTTTTGCCAGCTTTTCAACCTCAACATCCGAATATGATAGCGACTTAAGCCAATACAGCGGACTAAAGATACTAAGTAATCTACTTCTAAACGCCAACTGGGAATATGGTGATACAAGCGCATTTCTGGGTTATACCAAATGTCCCAACCCGCCCGTTGAATGTATAACAACGCCTCAAGGTCTTCGCTGGCCAGTCCGGCTTCTCGTCCCTTATGATTGAGGAATAGCCGCTTGGGAACAGCGCTTAACCACACCTGTTTCTGTACCACTAACCCCGCACTGGGGGGTAAAATCTTGCTTTGAGGCGTGTAGCAGTAGGCGCGATCGCCCCGTTCGACAATGGCTAGCAAACACGCTATCTTTTGAAAATTAGTGGGTGGATCGCTCTCAAAAGATCCGTGAATTTGCCCCCCGTATGCGCCCACTTCTGGATGTGCCCGATGGAAGCCAATAGCCGCCGCCACCCAGTCGCTAGCCGGCCAGTTATCATCATCTAAAAAGCCAATCAGTTCGCCTTGGGCTTCTTCTACAGCCTTTTGTCGGGCAAAAGCCGCCCCTTGTTCGGGTTCAAAACAGTAGCGCAATTGGCTGTGCTGCGGCCAAATCGCTTGATATTCTCGAACAATCTCCGCCGTGCGATCGCTACTGTTATTATCAACAACCAGAATCTCGCCAAAATGACTCGGAAGGTTGAGTTCTAACAGTGCAGGATGGGTAAAGCAATCTTGCAAACACTGAAGCACTCTATGCAAGCGTGTTTCCCCGTTATACGTGGGAATGGCGACTGTAAAAAAGACCATATCGTCATCGGTGAACATCTGACTCGAACCTTGCCTTACTCCCCTCACCTCTAGAAAAAGATGGGGGATGAGAGCGTTTTTGCAACTCATTTAGACTCGCGCTTACTGGGTTGCTGGCTTCAATCCAAACGGATCGGAGAACATCAACTTCAAAGCATTTCAGTAGAATTTCGGAAACTATGTGTAGCGATTCTCCCTAGCTTGTCGCGATCGCGAGCATCAAATCACTCTATCGTTTGGTCTGTTTCAGGGAACTGGGGCAAGCCATCTTATCAAGGATCGCTGTAAGCAAGTCTCTCAAAGCTATTTGTAGAATAATCTACCCAATCCCGGAGTGGCAAGAGCATCGTCCCGTGAAATCCCTCAATTCGATAGAATAGCAGCGATTCGCCGTTTCCCTGGAATCCTCAGCCGCTTTGAGTTATGAAACTTCTTAAACAAATTGCCCTCACCTTCCGCCTGATTAAGTTTGAACGCTTTTTGGGTTCGCTGTTTTACTCCTTTCAACGCGATTGGTTAGAACGACAGTATTCCCCCCCTCCAACCCCAACCTTGGTACAATCTCCAGGCGGGTTGATTCAAGCAGAAGCTAGAGAACGGGGCGCTGATTGCCAGTTTGAACGCGCCGAATTAGAGATTACCTTTCTCACCCCCGAACTGGTTCGCCTAGAGTGGAAACCCGGAAAACCGCCCCTCCCCTATGGCATTGCTAAACAGGATTGGCCGGAAGTCGAAAGCCATCTAGAACAAGCTGCTGAGGGGTGGAGGCTGACCAGTTCTCACCTCAAAATTGAGATTCTTAACGACGGACATCTGAAATTTGCCACCCCGGAGGGACAAACCCTGCGCGAAGAACTCCCCCCGCAACAGTTAGGGGAAATGCGGATTCATCAAGCGCGTTTGCGTCCCGAAGAATGCATCTATGGCTTAGGGGAACGCGCCGCCTCGCTAGACTTGCGCCGTCCGAAAACCGAAGGCCAGAATATCCCGGCTTATCGGATGTGGAACTATGATGCGGGAGGGGTTTATACTTCAGGCACCGATCCGCTTTACCTGTGCATCCCGGTTTATCTGGGATTGCATCGCCAAGGAAGCTATCTGGTTTTCTACGAAAATCCCCATCCAGCTAATTTCAGCTTTGAAGCTACCGCCACTGCTAGTTTTGAAGGCGGGAGTTTATGCTATTACTTTACGTCAGGAACCCCTGCCCAACTCCTCGAACGCTATACCGAACTCACCGGAAAGCCTCCGCTTCCCCCGCGTTGGGCCTTTGGCTATCATCAGTCTCGGTGGGGATATGGTACGCAAGCAGCAGTACAAGAGACGGTTGAATCCTTTATTCAACGCGATCTTCCGATTAGCGCGGTTCACCTGGATATTGATTGTCAGGATAACTTTCGCGCCTTTACGGTCGATCCAGATAGGTTTCCCAATATTAAAACTTTGACGGCAAACTTAGCAGCCAGAAGCATTCAACTGATTACGATTCTTAACCCTGGCATTAAAGCCAGCCGTAAGAGTAAGCTGTTTCAAGAAGGGCGAATGCAAAAATTCTTCTGTAGCGATCGCCAAGGGAATCTGATTCTAGGCCCAGTTTGGCCGGGGATGTCTGCGTTTCCAGACTTTAGTAACCCCGATGTTCGTCACTGGTGGACGCGCCAGTATGAATATTTACTGGATTTAGGGATTCGAGGATTTTGGCATGATATGAATGAACCGGGGATTTTTACCCTCTGGGGCGATCCTTCGTTACCGCCGCAGGCGACGCAGCATAGCATGGAAGGGAGGGGTGGAAACCACCAAGAGGTGCATAATCTCTATGGGATGTTGCAGGCGATCGCAGCTTATGATGCCTTACGAGAGTATTCTCCGCAAATTCGACCGTTTGTGATTTCTCGCGCCGGATGGGCGGGGTTACAACGCTATGCTTGGACGTGGACGGGCGATGTTCAAACCAGTTGGGAAGGGTTGCGTCAAACGGTTCCCACAGTCTTAGGAATGGGATTATCGGGGATACCCTACACGGGGCCCGATATCGGCGGGTTTAAGGGGAACCCGTCCCCAGAGTTATACTTGCGTTGGTTCCAAATGGCGGCGTTTCTGCCGTTTTGTCGCACTCACTCGGCGAATAATGTCAAGCATCGCACGCCCTGGATGTATGGCGAACCCTATTTAAGCCTCATTCGCGAGTTGTTGCGGCTGCGCTATCGCTTATTACCGTTTTTTTACACGCTAGCCTGGGAAATGACCCAAACCGGACATCCGATGGTGCGTCCGCTATTCTGGCTAGATCCTACCGATGTGCGACTGTGGAGTGTGGATGATGCGTTTTTAGTAGGCGATGCACTTTTGGTCTGTCCCATTTTGGCAGAGGGAGTGCGATCGCGCCAAGTGATTCTTCCGAAAGGGGAGTGGTATCAATTCTGGGACGATATCCCCGTAGGTGACAGCGAAACCCTTACCCTAGACGCGCCTTTAGAAACCATTCCGCTTTTAGTGAAAGCGGGAACAATTCTGGCAATGGAGGAAAATCAGCAACTCATCTTGCACCTCTACCCCTCCAGCGAAGGAAGCTGCATGGGTCAAGTTTACAGCGATGCTGGTGATGGGTATGGCGAATGGCGCGTAGACCGTTTTCAACTTCACTGCACGGGTGCAGAAATGACTCTAACCTGGCAAAGTGAGGGCAACTTTGAATTTCCCTACCATCGGCTTAAAATCCAGTTCCACGGTATCCAGCCTCAGCAAGCTTGGATTGAAGGTCAAGACCTGCCTATCCTAGAAAATAGCATTGAGTGCGATTCCTGCAAGGTTTTATTTTCTAAGACGATGTAGCGGTTTTGTTTCAGATGAAACCAGCCAATGCTATAAACTTGTCACCCCAAACAGGTTCTTGAGGCGCTTGCGAACCCAAATGACTGGGTTTTTATCATCTTCGTCATCATCAACTAAACCCATTTCCCGAAGCTGCTTCTGGCGTTCGGCGAGTTCTTCGCGATGTCGGGCCAGTTCTTGGATAATGGCTTCAGTTAGTTCTGGGTGTTCGCGCAGCAGTTTTTCAAAAGCCAGATTATTAATTGCAAATAATAGCGTCTCTTCGGTTGCCCGAATTGTGGCGGTTCGGGGAATGCCTAACATTAAGGATAATTCGCCAAAGAACTTACCTGGCCCCAGGGTGGTTAAATGCTTGCCAATCTTTTCGACATAGACTTCCACTTCACCGGACAGAATAATATAGAAGGCATCGCCCGGATCGCCTTCTCGAAAGAGAACCTGGGAGGAAGAAAGGCGCTTGCGATAGCCAATTTCAATCATTTGGCGCAACTCTAAGTCATTGAGGTTTTGAAAATAGACGACTTCGTGCAGGAGTTGGCGCAGCGATAAGGGTTTTTTAGGTTTTTCGAGTTCTGGGAGTGAGGAGACGGGATGATGGTTATTAGTAGAATAAGTGGGGGTGAGAACTTCAGGATTTCGCAACCATAAATCGCGCTGCGGGAAGGGAATGCTAATGCCTTGCTGTCTGAGTTGATACTCGATTATAAAATTAATGGAACTGCGAATAATGGGGGAGAGGTCGATGCGGTTGACCCAAACCCAAAGTTCAAAATTCAAGGCGTTATCGCCAAAGCCTTTAAAGATGACTCGCGGGGCTGGATCGTGCAATACTGAAGCATCCGCATAGGCACAGTTTAATAGGGTTTCTGTGACTAAAACGGGGTCGGTTCCATAGGCGACGCCAACGGGAATTTGAACGCGGGCGGTAAAGGTATCATAACTCCAGTTGAGGACTTGATTTTCGACCAGTTGGCTATTGGGAACGACGACATCTCCGCCTTCGCGGGTGCGAATTACCGTGGCGCGTAAGGAAATTTCTTTGATATAGCCAGAAAGTCCGGCAAATTCTATAAAGTCCCCGACTTTTAGCTTGCGTTCTAGAAGCAGGGTGAGTCCGCTAGTAAAGTTCTTGGTGAGCGATTGTAACCCTAAACCAATCCCCACGCCAAGACCTCCTGCAAGAACGGCGAGGGAGGCGAGGTTAAAGCCTTGGGTTTGCAGCAAAACGAGGATGCTCAGGGTTCCTATACCATAACTGATGATGGTGGCGATCGCTTCTCGGTTGCCTTCGTCAATTTTGAATTTGGAGAGGAGGCGATATTTAAGAAATCCTTTGAGATTTCGACAAATAAATATAATTAGAAATAAAGCAAATAAAATCTGACAAATTACATTCAGAGTGATTGAAGTTTCTCCAAGGGAGAGAATTTCAGCGTTAAATAAGTTCGCAGTTCTCTGAACAATAGACTCAATCAGATTATTCATGGGTTGAGAGACTCAACTTCCTGTTTAGAGAGGATGGATATTTTAAGCGCGGTTGAATCATATAACAAAGTGCTGAGTCAAAAACGAGTCAGATTCTTGTTAATCGTTCAGCTTGATGGCTACAGCTATAATATTTGCAGGGAGTCTTGAGAAAAATCAAAGATTTGCCCTCGTTTGACAAAGCCCTGAAATCCATCTTCTATTGCATTGGGTAAAACTCCTGGCTGATAGTGGTATAACCACATTTTGCGTTTAATTTCGGCTGGAAGTTGGCAAAGATCTTGATAGTGGGCATGTACTTTACTGGGATATTTAGCTGTTTCTGTATCTTGAAAAATGAGATCGGCTTGTTCGTACAAGTTCCAAACGCATTCTAGGGCAAACTGAATATCTGAAGTAAAGAAAACTTTGGTTTGACCCAGTTTAAAGAATAATCCATAACTGGGTACCGTAAATTGACCGTTATGAATATGCTTAACTCGGACTAGCTTAAATTCAATATCCGACCACTGAAAAGATTGCTCAAGGGGAACCGGACAGACCTGAAAAAAGGTATTTAATTGAGCAATAGAGCCTTCAATTGAAGCCATGCCACCCGCTAATGTTTTTTCCCACAAATCCCCTGCTAAATCTTCACTAATATAGAGATTTGGAGAAGAACAATTGGGGTCAAATTTTGTGGCAAAACCAATGTATTCTAAGCCGCCTGAGTGATCGGAATGAAGATGACTAATATAGATGTCGGTGATATCTCGATGGGAAAATCCGGCTGCGTGCAGAGATAAACGGATATCAGTGCCACAATCAATCAGTAATTTCTGATTTTGCGAGTTAATTAACAAGAGATTAGATTGAAAGTTATCAGCACCCACTGTAAAGGCTGAACCTGAACCTAAAAAGATTAATTGCGTCATGGGGCTAGATGGATAGAGACTTCAATCGCCGGATTACTCCGATTGAGGGGACTGAAGAGATTTATAAAGCTGTTCGAGTTGCTTTTCAATCTCTGGAGGTTTTGCGGTAAAGCGAATATAAAAACTACTCGAAGGTGCGGGTTTTTCCAAGACTTTCGCGTAAATATCTTCGCTCTTGTTGTCCTCCTCGCCTAAGTTCAGCTTGATATTCGTCAGCATTAAAGGTAAGGATTCCAGACCTGCATGGCTCGAACGAATTAATGCGCCTTTATCAGAAAGCTCGACTAAGCGACCGTTAAAAACATTTTCGCCAACGTGCTTTCCTTCTAAGATTGTGTATTGTAGCGGAATTTCTGAGCGAAGGGAAATAAAAATTTCTTCTTCTTTTGGGAGAAAAAGATTGTACTCGCCGCCAATTCCCCCGACTTCATAAATCAGGATGGGTTGTTTCACCCCTTTGGGTTGAACCTGCTTGTAACCATCGATGCGGATGGTCGAACCCACCTCTTGCAGGGTAGACTCAGAAATCAAAATTTGACCGCCCGTTGTATAGGATTCAATCCGATAGGTCAAATTGACGTTATTGCCAACAACGCCATATTTCGTCCGCTTTTCCGAACCGATATTGCCAACCACGACTTCCCCCGTATGAATGCCAATCCCCATCGCTAGGGGCGGTAAATCCCACTCGGTCATTTTTTGATTCACAGAGATCATCGCTAATTGCATGGCAACGCCACAGGCAACCGCCCGAACAGCGTCGTCTGAGCCTTGGGTAGGTGCGCCAAATAGCACTAAGATGCCATCTCCCATAAATTCATCAATAGTTCCCTGGTGCGCGGTAATCACATCGGCCATATATTCCAGGTAAAAATTGAGAATTTTGACCACTTCTTCGGGAGGAAGCCGTTCGGAAAGGCTGGTAAACCCGCGTAAATCCGAGGTGAGAATCGTGAGTTTTTGCCGCTGTCCGCCCAGTTTAAGACCTTCGGGACTTTCGAGTAAATTGGCGACCACAGAATCGCTGAGATAGCGGCCAAAGGTTTTGCGGATATCGCCAGCGGTACGGGCAATATAGGCGGTAATGGCGATCGCACTTCCGGCTAAAGCTAGCGCCGGGGGAATCACGGGAATCCACCAACTTGCCAGAAAAGCCGCAAACGTACTCCCAAACAGGATAACCCCAGCCAATAGGGCGATCGCGGTTCGTCGTAGCGAGATTGCCTTAACCCCTCCGGCATACCGCCAAGTCCAGGTGAGGGTTGCGCCAACCCCAGACCAGAATAGCACCCACAACTCTTCATAAAGATTCGGCCAGGTGCGGATCGTGGATCGCCCTTCTAAGGCGGCGCTAATAAACTGACTGGCAAAATTAGCATGAACCTCTACACCGGCCATCCGTTCGGAAGGCGTGCGCGTATAGGGCGTAAAGAAGAGGTCTTGAAAACTTTCGCCCACCGCGCCAATCAAGATAATCCGATCGCGTCCCCAGTCGGGCGGAATGCGATCGTTTAACACATCCCGCATCGAGACAGTTTCAAAATGAAGATTGGGGCCGCGATAATTCAGAATCATCTGATACCCTCCGGCGTCTGCTCGCACGTAAGGGCCGTCATTGGCGTCGAAGGGTAAAAACGTCGTTTTTCCCAGTTTCCAGTAGTTTTTCCCCTCAACAGGCTGCGGTGCAATGCCTTCTTGAACGAGATAGAGCGAGGCCAGGTACAAGCTAAAACTAGGAATAATATTGCCGTCAGCGTCATTGAGGGTTAATAACCCGCGCCGTACTGTTTTGTCTTCATCAAAGATCAAATCGTTAGAACCCACCCGTTCCAAGCCTGGGGGACCGGGAATCGTTTCGCGATCGCGATCGCCCACGACCTTACGAATCCCAACCAGATTGGGCGTATTGGCAAAAACCTGCAACAACTCCGCATGACCGGGTTCTACCGCCTGATCGCGATAAACATCTAAACCAATCGCCCTCGGCTGCTGGGCTTTGAGCTTTTCAATCAGTTGGGCGTAAACAGCATCGGGAATAATCGCTTGTCCCTGTTCCCGCAGATCCCCCTCATCAATCCCCACAATGACGATCCGTTCGTCGCGGGGTTGTTGGGGTCTCAGGCGGACATAAAGGTCATACGCGGCCCATTCCCAGGACTGCAATAGACCCGTTAGTCGCACGCTCAAAACCAATCCTGCGATCGCGGGAGTGGCAAGCCAGACTCCCCGCCAATCCCACAATAATCGCCTGAGTTGTTTGCTCATGAATTCTGAATCACTCGATACCCCTACATCTTCAAGCGATCGATTGCGCCATCGGTACAAACCTCCCTTTTAACGAGGATTTGCCGGGGACGTGCAACACTCCAGCAGCGGCTCAGATGCGATCGCCTCTAGTCCCACCGATTTTAGTAATTGTTCCCACTCCCGACGATCGGCTGGGGGCAAACCGGCCAGGGTTTCTAGGGTTTCGTGCCAGATGCGCTCGCTGGCATAAACCTTCGCCCGATTGAGGCCCGTTGTCGCTTCAACTCTCGCCTTTGCCTCTGCTGAGAGTTCTTGACGTTGCAACCAGCCTTGCACAAACTCATCGCTAGTGCGATCGCTCGGATCGCAAAGTACCGAAAACTGCCACAAATAATCGACGCCCACCTCTAAATTCACGCTTTCCGGCAGCCGAATTTGCACCACGCCCGGTGCAGTCGGTAATGCTAATTTCACCTCATAAACTTCTTGCCCCCGACGGTTCACCAACAGAAACTCCGCTTCCGTCGCCGTCATCTGCGGCACATATACAAAAATTGTGGGATTACCCTTCGCTGTCATCCCAATCTTTTCTGGGGGAATCAGGGGGGTTAACCGCGTCCCTTCTCCCACGCGACAGGAAGCTTCCTCACCGCGCACGCCTCCCCCCGCCGTACTTCTGGGCGCGCCTCGATTCGGTGGCGGGGGAAACTCTAAACTTATCCGCGAGTCTACACGGGTCGAACTCGGTAACTGGGGCGATACTGCCGCGAATCCCATCCACGCCGGAAACAAAAGGCTAATGGGCAAACTCAACAACAGCCAAGATTGGGGAAATCTCATAGAGAGTTGCTTTCCTTACAAGCAAATTTTAGATTGCGTTTATGCTAGCCGAGTCGTTTAGGGAATTTGAGCCAGGGATAATCCTCAAAGAATTAAAGCCGAGAGCCAAAGTTCCCTAGCTTAGGGTTGCCATTCTCCCTGGAGCGTAAATCCAGCCCAGTAGTAAGGAGCATTCCACTGTTGTTGCTCCCACATGGCAATTTGTGCTTGTCGCAGAGCCGCCGCCGGCGTTAACCCCGATTGCAACATCCGCTGATAGAAATCAACCATCAGCGAAGCTGTTGCTTCATCATCGACGCTCCACAAACTCACCACGATCCGCGCTGCTCCAGCATACATAAAACCACGGGTTAAACCGACTAGACCTTCGCCGCGAATTTCTTGCCCTAAGCCTGTTTCGCAAGCACTCAACACGATTAATTCTGCCGGAAGATTTAAGTTAAAGATTTCAGGCAAGCGCAAAAAGCCATCGGCGGGCTGTCCGCCTTCATCCACCAGCGAGAGAATGAGTCCGGATTGCTCTGGGTTCTGACTATCTAGAATCCCGTGGGTTGCAAAGTGAACGATGCGGTATTCTCCTAACTGGGGACTGGTGGCCGCATCGCGGCTGGCTGCAAAACCAAAGGCGCGTCGGCTTTGCGATTTGGGGACGAGGGCTAAAATTTTTTCGGCTTCTTGACGGGTAAAGGGCAAGCGCTTCCAGGCTTGTTGAGATTGCTCTGTTGGGAAAGGTTCGAGATTTTTGTCCCTGGCGTGGTGGGTTGAGAGGTTCACCCGCTCGTCGTTTAAGCCAAATACTGGATCGGCCAATACTGCTAGGGCTTTGGTGGCGGGCGTTCGTCCGGCGAGTTCTCGGCGCAACACCCCCAGGGTTGAGGCAGAAGGCAGGCTCACCAGTTCGTGATTGACAATCAGGGGAATGGCGTCTTCGTCATTGTCGCCGGTTCCAGGGGTGGCTAGGGCTGCAAAGGGGATGTATTGTAAGGCTCCGTCGCTCACGACAAGCAAGCGTTTGTCCCCCAGTTTGTGGGCAACGGGTGCTAGGAGTAAGTCGCTGAGGGCTTTGGCGACTTGTTGCGTCCGATAGCGGCGAATTCTTAAGCTGGGAATGGTTAATAAGTTGCGAAACTCTAGGGCGACTTGTTCGATTTCGGCGCGGGGGGGGAGTTCGTAGCTGCTGATTTCTGTGGGCGTCACCACCCACAAATAGCTGCGTTCTTGACCGAGGGAGTATTCTAGCAAAACGGTTTCGGAGTCGAGGACTTGTTGCTGAATTTCTGCCAGGGTGAGGGGTTGCGGTTGAGTTAGGGCGGCGTAGCGGGGGCTGATTTGGCGGATGTTGGCTTGCAGGGTGGCGTATTGGGTTTCGAGTTGTTCAATTTTTTGGTTGATTTGGGCGGCTTGTTCGGAGTTCTGCTGGCTGCTGAGGAGTTGAATGCGGGTTTCTTCTAATGCGCCGAGTTGTTGCTGGAGTTGTTGCTGTTGCGCGAGGAGTTGGGGATCGATTCCCGATCGAATTTCGGCGTTGGCTTCGGTGAGGATTTCTAGGAGCGATCGCGCTCTGGCTCGTTCGCTGGCTTGCAGGGCTTTGGCATCATACCCCAATGTGGGGTTTTGTTGGTGCAGTTGCATCAACAGGTCGATATAAAACTCGTAATAGTCTTGTTTGGACGCAAAGAAAGAGGTGCGGAGTTCTTGGCTGCTAACTTTGGTTCGCAGGTCTTCAATAATGGTTAAGGCGGATTCAATTTGTACGAGGGCTGGCTCAAATTCTCCCTGCTGGCGCTGAACTTGGGCAATTCTAAATAGGGTTAAGGCTTCTTTGGCGCGATCGCCAACTGCTCGTCTTAAGGGCAGGGCTTGATTATAATAGGCGATCGCTCTAACCAGATCGCCAGAGTTGGCATAAACGTAACCCAGATTATTTAAGGTACTGGCTTCTCCGCCAATATCGCTGGCTTGTTGCCACAGGGTTAAGGCTTGGTTATAGGTGGTTAGGGCTTGTTGAAATTCGGCTGAGTTGGCATAAACATAACCGATATTATTTAAGGTACTGGCTTCGCCGCGAGCATCCCCCACTTCTCGCCACAGGGCTAAGGCTTGTTGGTAAGACTCTAGGGCTTTTTGGTAATCTCCCAAGGCATCGTAAAATAGGCCGATATTGTTGAGGGTGCGGGCAACTCCGGCAATATCTTCGATGGCTTGATATAAGGGGAGAGCTTGGTTATAGGATTCTAAGGCTTGGTTGAAGTCGCCTAAGCTGTCATAGAGAACGCCAATATTATTTAAGCTGGTGGCTTCTCCTTGACGGTCTTCCACTTCGCGCCATAGAGGTAAGGCTTGCTTGTAGACATCTAGCGCCCTTTGATACTCTCCCAAGGCACTGTAAACTACGCCCATGTTATTGAGGGTATAGGCTTCGCCGCCGCGATCTTCAGCCTCTTGGTAGAGGGGGAGCGCTTCTTCGTAGGCCGCTAGAGCCTGTTGGCGATTGCCAAGGGCATTGTAGAGTAAACCCATCTGATTGAGCGTGTCTGCAACCCCGATGCGATCGCCTGCACTGCGATAGAGGGGTAAGGCTTGTTCGTAAGCTTTGAGGGCCGGTTGCAGTTCGCCCAAACTATTGTAGATTAAGCCCAAACCCGAAAGACTTAAAGCCGCTTGTCCGGCATTTCCAACAGCGTTATAGAGTTTAAACGCAGTTTCTAAAGAGGGAATGGCGTCTCGCAATTCGCCTTGCTGTAATTGCTCAATTCCCCGCTCAAAAGCCCGATCCGCTTCGCTAACCTCTGGCGTTTGGGCAAGCCGTAGAGTTTGGGAAATGCGCGGAAAAACTGTTTCAGTTTCAGCCGCCCTTGCCAGCGGAGGTGACAAAATTAGACTCAGCAATAGCGTAGCGTTGAATAAGAGTCGGCGTCTATCGTTGAACTTCATAAAATCTGGCGGGTGAACAAGGACAGCTCGATCGAACATCCATCTTGGCAAAAGCGAGCAAGTTTTAGCTTCAAGCTGAATCGTAGTTTTCTGAGTGTGTCAGACCTCTGAAAACCGACAAAAGTGCCTCAAAATCGCAGCAAACCGATTGAGAAGTGATATGATTGATGTCCTGATTTGCCAAATATCAGCGCGAAAATAGGTGGTGTTTTGGCTTTAGCAGGACACCAGAGCAAACATGACTAAATTTCCGTCTTATCCGTCAGCTTGCCAACTTGCTCAATTGAGTTTATCTGTAGCGGCACTGACTGCACCCTGTATGGTAACTCCCGCCTCGGTAATGGCAAGCCCTTTTGAGCAAATGCCGATCGCCCAGGCGCAAGTTGAAGATAGCGTTACTGTAGCGCATCAGTGGATGCAGTCAATGGCCTTGCCAGAACGCTTTGCCCCTGAACCCCTTGCTAGCAGCCAAAATATTGAACTCGCACAGGTTCCCATCGCTCGCGGTTTAACGGTTGAAGAACTGCGGGGAACCGTTACCATTAATGGTCGAGTCGCTCAAGTGGGCGATCGCCTCAGCGCGATCGGCGATACGATTACCACAGGCCCCGGTTCCACCGCCCGATTGCGCTTTGATAGCAATATTGGCGTTGCAGAACTGGCTGAAAATACGACGGTGCGCGTTGAAGTCCTCACGGGAGGAACCGCACCGATTAGCGAATTATTTGTTACAGAAGGTCGAGTTCGCCTGTCTATTTCCCGCTTTGTCTCTCAAGGTTTCCTCCGCAGTGCTGGCGAGGAGAATCAATCGTGGGAAATTGCTAGTCTCGATCCGCGAGTCGCTTTTGCTGATGAATTAGCCCAAGCTTCGCAACAAACCGCTTCAGCCACAACTTCCCCCTTACGCGTTCGCACTCCAGCGGGGGTTGCTGGCGTGCGCGGTACGTCCTTTGGCGTGAACGTGGGGCCCACTGGCAAAACTGGCGTCAGTACCCTTGATGGGGCAGTGGGGGCCAATGCAGAAGAGTTTGAAGTCTTGGTCAATCCAGGTTTTTCTTCTACAATTAGTCCCGGTCAGCCTCCCACGGCAGCCATTGAAACGCCGCGCTTGTCAACGTTGCGCGTCATTAATGCGACTCGCGTGGGGGTCAATAGCGTCCGCCTATCGGGTCAAGTCGATCCAATGGATACGGTGTTTGTGAATAATCGTCCCGTTCCTACCAATCCTGATGGTTCTTTTAATAGTTATGTTGAACCCGTGGGAGGTCGTCTCAGGGTGGTAGTTCGAGGGCCGGCGTCGCGAACGTCACTATACGATTATTACTCGCTAGGAAATCGCGTATAAAATTCGGCGCGATTCCCCGGAGTCAGGGGGAATTTAAAGCACTCGGACTTCACAATTTCCAAATTCGATTAGAGCCTCTATTGCGGTTCTAGGGGTTCTGCTTGACCGGCATTAACTAAGGCTTGGTACAGCATCGCCGCCACTTCAGCGCGAGTTGCCTCTTGTTGAGGGTTAAAGCGGTTGGGTTCGGGATAATTGACCAGAATACCCGCTTGAGTGGCAGCAGCGATCGCCGGTCTTGCATATTCGGGAATTTCTCCGGCGTCCTCAAACTGCCCTAGGGTTTCTTGGGGGTTCTGGGGAGGCTGCAATTGCAACCCGCTGGCTAAGGCTAAACCCACTTGCAAGCGGGTAATGGGGAGATCCGGTCTAAAGGTGCGATCGGGATAACCTCTGAGAAATCCAGTTTGGGTACTGCTGCGGATGGAATCTAGCGCCCAATAGTCTTGTGCAATGTCGGTGTAAGCTTCTGGAGTGGGGGCGTCATCGGGGACAAAACTCCTTTGCAGCATGGTAGCAAATTCGGCGCGGGTTACGGGTCGATCGGGGCGATAGGTGCGATCGCGATAGCCCACAATAATATCCCGTTGCGATAGGGCGGCGATGAAGGGAACGGCCCAATAGCCTTCGGGAATATCGGTAAAGATTTGAGAAATGGGGGTGGGAGTCGGAGAAACCTCTGGAGAGGGAGTCGTCTCAACGGGTGCAACCACTGCCGGACGCGGAGACTCAGGGGTTGTTGGCACTCCCAAGGGAAGAGGCAGCACCCTTGGCGATGGAGAAGCAGTGGCGGCAGGCGTTGGCGTTCTGGGAACGACTGCGGCGCGAGGGTCAGCGGTGGGGCGTGGGACGGCTGCGGGGTCTTTGGGGCGAAACAGCGGGCGTGCGGGGGTCTTGAAGCCCAGGCGTGAGGGGTTGTGGGGTCGCTTGTGGAGAAGCGGCCGGTAAGGCTCCAAGTAAAGGCCGATCGAGAAAACCACCGGGGCGATCGCCCTGGAGTAAAGCCCAGCCTAAAATCGTGCCAATGGTCGCAAACGCAATTAAAACACCTATCCAATCGTCAAATCCGAGGGGATTTCTGTTAGAAGGGTCAGAATTGGGTTCTGGTAAGTTGCTCATCAGTCTCCCTTGTCCGCTAACAGATTCATTGCACCCATTTTTGGGTAGTGCTATGCGAATCATGCTACAACTTCGCATTTTGAGCAAGACCACCCCTAAAATCATAGGGGGTTTTAGGAGACTGTAAAGCGAACTCAAGGTAGAGATCTAACGGGCGGGTAAGGGGTTGCTAACGGCTTCGTCTGATGTAGCGGGGGCGAAGTGTTTGGCAACCATCGTGGGAACTTCTTGGGGGCGGATGCGGCTATAACGGGCTTTGTCAGGCATGACGACGACGTTAGGGCCGGCTTTGCAATTCTTTAAACATCCTGTTTTTTTGACCTGGATGCGATCGTCTAAACCCTGTTGGGCTAAAACTGACTCGATGGCTTGAGTCACCTGATGCGCCCCTTTCTTGCAACAGTCTGATTTTTGACAAACCAAGATGCAGGCTTTGCTTGGGTTGGCGGGGGCAACTGGGGTGGCAGGTGCTGCTAAACGGCTGGGGGCTGTGGTTTTCACCAATTTGGCTTTCAGTTGGGTTTCCCCGGTTTTGGGCTTAAATTTTTTCTGCCCTAAAACTTGAATCCAGTCTCCAGCGACTAGGCTGGTGGAGAGCTGGTGACGTAAATCGCTTTTGAGTTTAATCGTCAGTTCGCCTTCTGAAGTCACTAGGCGCAAGGCTCGCGGTTCGCCATTGTCTTTCAGTTCAAATCCTGCTAACCGTCCTTCGAGGAGGAAATACGATCCAAAGGTATGGGTGAATTGACTCATGGCTAATGGGTTCTCTTGCTTGCAATAAACTTCAGGGAAAAAAGACGGGTACGGGGATTAACTAGAATTTCTAGCAAAGAGCGATCGCTCTTAGTTGAGAATTATATGCAATATTTTGGCAAAATGCATCTATCGATTTTCACACTGCGATCGCCATCCTCTGAGGGTTGAAATCTTGCTAGGCTTGAGATAAGGGCAGTTTTGCTCGATCCAAAGCGATAGAGCGCGATCGCCGTGTGAGATCCTGCTGACAATTTGCAATAGATTGCAACAATTTTCGCCTATTGCCAATCAATAGCCATCTGTTTTTGCTCAAAACAAGCAAGGGCAACTCTTGCGGAGTTACCCTTAATTGAGATATTTCTTTCAACCGAACCTTAAGCGGGTACTTCTGGTTCCGGTGGCGTAGACTGATAACCGAAAAAGTCAATTCGATAATCCGTAATCTTTACCCCAGTCTGTTCTTCAATTTGCTGGAGCAGATCCGCCGGTAATTCAATATGCACGTCTAGAATTTGATGGGTATCTAGACAGTTAATATGGGAGTGCGAATCGCTGATATTGCCATAAAGACGACCGTCAGAACGCTCAACGCACTCAATAATCCCTTGACTGGAAAGCGCTTCTAAGTTTTGATAGACCGAAGTATGACCGATCGCTTTCCCTTCCTGGTTCAGACGGTCGTAAATTTCGCGAGCAGACAGGTGTTGTTGCTGCTGCCAGAGCAGTTCTAAAATAAATCGGCGCTGCCGACTCAGACGCATACCCAAAATCTGACAGCGGTTTAGCGCATCTTCTAAAGAGCGAATGGGTTTTGTAGAGGTTTGATTATACATAGCTAGCAATTTTTAACAAACTCAACTTGAGCGACCCAAAAGTAAATTCCTTTAAACGGTTAAAGTAAACTCATTACCACTTTACCTCAGATTTCGGTAATCTGTCCGCATCTATCTATAGACCGATTCCCATAATTTCCCCACTGCCTGTTTAGGAAAGACAACAGACAAGTCACAATTGAAGAGTTAAGTGAGTTAAAACCCCTACTGAATCAATGGCGATCGCAATTCCTGTTAATCCTGAGTGCATTCATAACTTGATTTTGTCACCTGCACAAACCGCCATCGAAGAACTGTTACAAAACAAGACATTCTCGCAGCCGAACAACAACTCACCTTTACCATCGATTATCCCCGCGATCCAACAGATCCGCGAGAATTGTCAGAGATTCCGGAAATTCGCCTCTGGTTTATTCGCTTAGATGCAGCCTACCCGTGGCTCCCCTTTCTGCTCGACTGGAAAGCCGGAGAACTCGCGCGCTATGTCGCGATGTTGGTTCCCCATCAATTTAACCGAACAGAAGGCATCCAGTTTAACCCAGAAGCCCTAGAAATCTTTGTCATGAACAAAATTTTCGTTTTAGCGCAGTGGATGCAACAGCAAGGCATCGAAGGCAAATCTCGCCTAAAAGCCATGACCCAGATGTTAGGTTACGAAATAGAGGATGGTTTTTTTGAACTCCTAGCTTAGACAAACACCAAGGGGGGTAGAACTGTTCTACCCCCCTTAAACTCGCTATATTATGCTCGCCCTACAAACCTATTGTCTTTTTAAACCGCACTTGAGAACAATTTTTTCCTAGTTAGCAGGTTGTTGACCTTGAGCATCTAAAGTGGATTGGATGTCGGGAGGAAGAACAACTTGGTCAATGACGTGAATGATCCCATTGCTGGCTTGGACATCAGCTTGAACCACTCTGGCACCATTAACCAGAACTTCGTTCGTCCCTTGTTGGACTTGAACGCTCAAAGGCGCGCCTTCAACCGTATCAACGCTACCAGAGGAAATTGCAGTAGAAGGCAACTGTTCGGGAACCACATGGTAACTCAGAATTTGGGTCAAAACTTCCCGATTTTCCGGTTGGAGCAATTGGTCAAGCGTGCCTTGGGGTAAAGCATCAAACGCTTGGTTCGTCGGCGCAAACACAGTGTAAGGACCTGCGGTTGCTAAGGTTTGGGTTAAACCGGCAGCTTCCACTGCTTGGGTAAAGGTGCTGAGATTATTTTCAGCCGAGGCAACTTCAACCACATTGTCACCCGTTCCGGCTTGAGTGCCTACACCCGCACCCGGAGCGGTTTGCGTGCCTGTAGCGGTGGGGTCAGTGGGTGCAGTTGTGGTAGTGGCAGTGGGAGTATCGTCTGTGGTGGTAGTGGTGGTGGTATCGCCGTTACAAGCTGCAAGGGCAACGGCACTACCCACGCTGAGAAGACCGACTAAGAAAAATTTGGGAAGACGACTAAAACCGATCATGGCTGCTCCTTATCAAATGAATTGGGATGAGCGTGCAAACTCTGCTTTATAAAAGTTAAAGGAGTAACCCCCCCCAAGGCTTCATCCCCAGGAAAGATGTTTTCCAGGCTACAATTCGCTCACAATGGAACATTTTTCTTCAATAAGGAGTCAAAGCAGCATTGGTGGCTAGGGTCGGGTCATTCCCTGGGGAATAATGGCACCGCTCAAGTTAGCGCCTGTTAAGTTGGCATCTTGCAAATTGGCCAGACTTAAATTGGCATCAATCAACACCGCATCGCTCAGGTTGGCTTGGTGAAGATTGACCCAACGAAGATTCGCGCGGTATAAGGTTGCTTCTCGCAAATCCGCAGAACGGAGGTTGACGCCACTCAAGTTGGCGGAACGCAGGCTGGCTTGGCGGAGGTTGGCTCGCCTCAGAGAGGCTCCTGTAAGATTGGTTTGGCTTAAGTTGGCTCCAATCAGCGTGGCTTCTTCTAAGGAGGCACCGCTGAGAATGGCGTGGGTTAAGTTGGCTTTATCTAAAATGACTCGCGTTAAAACGGCATGAGCCAAAATTGCACCTTCTAAATTAGCGCCTTGTAAGGAAGTCTCAATTAACTTGGCACCGCTGAGACTTGCGCCCTTGAGGTTGGCTCCTCTGAGGTTAGCACCGCTGAGGTTGGCTTCATTGAGGTTGGCATCTCGCAAATTAGCGCCTCGGAGGTTAGTTTCGCTGAGGTTTGCGCCGCTTAAGCAGCTATCGCTTAAATCTGCGCTAATCAGATTAGCACCGCTTAAGTTAGTGCCCATCAAAAATCCTTCTTTGAGTTTGGCTCCCCCTAAGTTGGCACCGCTCAGATTGACTTCGTGGAATTGCGCCTGAGCAAGATTCACTTCGCACAAGTTGGCTTGGTGCAAGTCTGCGCGGTTTAGGTAAATCTGATGAAAATCCCGTTCCCCCGCAGAATAGCGCCTGAGGATTTCTGACGCATCCATCGGCTTTGCCTCAAAGTTAATAGGTTAGGTAAGTTAGCGAAAAAAACTGGCTAGTAGAGTACGGCGAAAATTGAGCCATGCTATCAACAAGCTGGAACTCCCTCCGAAGCAGATGTTTCGTCTTGAACTTCCGCCAATCGGTACTAGGCAGTATTAGATAGCATACGATGCACCGTTAACTTGCGGTCTTGACTGAGTTCGCAAATCGTCTAGACACTCATTGTCCTCTACTACCAGTTTAATGGACATCCGCATCTGCCCTGAACTCAATCCTCAAATAGGGCTAACTGCTAGGGTTAAAGGGGGTTGCTTTCCTCAGAAGTGCTAGTTGTCGTAGACTCGCGCTTCGGGGGCGTCAGGGTTTTCCTCGCAATAGACTTCAAAGGCGGTTTTGTAAAGTCGTTCGGCGCGTTGGTGGGCGGCTTCGGCTTGCATTTCTTCTACAGCATCCCAGGCGGCAGCGCATTCAGCAGAGTTCGCGCCTTTGCTGGCGCAGATGGAACGTGCTTCTTCAATGGCTTGTTGGATGGACTGTTCGAGGAGTACGCTTTTGGGACGTTCCGCAAAGTCGCTCTTTTGTAGGATATCGGTGACGGAAATAATGCCCAGAAGCTCGCCCCGAATGACAGGCGCTCTGCGGATGCCGGTGTTGGCAAATAAGCGGGCGACATATTCAACACCCAGGTCGGGATTGACAACAATGCAGGGCTTGGTCATGATTTCGTAGACGCGACTCTTTTTCGGGTCTTTGCCGAAGGCTGCGACTTTGTAAACAATGTCGGTTTCTGTAACGATTCCATAGGCGTCGGTTTCGTGACGCCGCTCGACGATGAGCGTGCGGATATTATGCTGTTTCATTAAGGTGACTGCCTCTGCTACAGTTGCAGATCCGCGAATCGTTACCACCTCGGTAGACATAATGTCTTGGGCTTTCATCATCATTGCACCATTATCCATTGTGAATTGCAGTTTGTTCGTTTCAGGATACCCAGGACAATCATACGTCTAGAATTTACTTTTGCGGGCTGTTCTTGTAAATTTCCAGAATTTTTAAGGGTCGATCGAGATATATTGATGATTTAGTCAATTCTAGCTATAATTGTAATAGGATAGCTTTTCAAGAAGAGGGGGAAATTTAAGGGTTATTTCCCCCAAGATGACCCATTGTTATTTGAAGATTTGAGCGCGATCGCACTTTTAGGTGCTGGTGTTACAAGATCGCGTTTCCTGACACTTTTGAATTGAGTTGATGAAAATGAATCAATCGTTATTGCCGTCTTTCTCGGATAGCAATCTAAATATGAGACTGGCTGATTCTACTCAGTTTACTCTGAATCATTGGACGGGTCAACCGATTGCTTACTATCGGGTCGATCGTTTCGAGCGAGTTGGGGATTCTGCGGCAGTTTATGAATCGCTAAAAGGAGAGTACGAGTATCAGATTTTTGTAGATCCTCATCTCCAGAAGATTGTCGGTTCTGCTCAAGAATTGCAGATTCCTGCAACGGCATGTTGGGTTTATAAATATCAGCGGATTTCAGAGGAAGAATATCAGGCGATCGCGCCCAGTTCTACCCCTGCTGTTTTTGCCTTTGCCTATGCACATTTGAGTCAAGGAAACTTTAATCAGGGAAAGGCGGCTTTGTGGGGAACTGGCGATGCAATTCTCTTACAAAAGTATGCAAAAGCCTTGACAAAAAATGATTTCTATGAGTTGCTGCAAGCTTTGCAAGAAACGATCTTTCATCCGGAAAGCCTCAAAAGTCGGCTAGTTGTACGCCCAAAAGTCACTCCGGCAAAACCTAGCGTGATTGAACTTTTAGAGTTACTCGAAACGCACAAAGATAGCATTATTCTGAATTTACAGGAACTGCGATCGCATTATTGTAGAACGGGGGTTAAACAAGTGGTAGGAACGCGAGATCCCCAAGGAAATCTCGTTCAACCGCCTCTCAAAACCCAACCCATTTATCAAACCCAGTATGTACCAATGGGGACATTCAACTTTAGCCGTTACTCAGCAACGGTTAACTTGCAAATTGCTCAAAGCGTTCATCTCTTGAATTCTGAAAATAATCTGCCTATTTCTGAAATTGCCGGAATTTTGCCGCAACATCTTAAAACCTATCAAAGCTATACTCTGATTCGAGATGGAGAACTCAACATTAAGAGTTTGCGGTTAAAGTTCAGTAACTACAAAGTTTTTCAGAAAATTCAAGCGACAGGAATTTTGCACAACGTCAGCCAATCTTCCGATGACTTTGATTTTCACTCAGAATATGAACTTCAATTGCAAGACTTACCTTTAGTTTCCGATAAAATATCGACAACAGACCTTGAAAAAACCTTTTCTAAGGTTGCTGACTTACAAATCCTATTGGGGATAATTTCGGCGACTTTGAAAGGTCAATCTGCGGTGTATCTTACCGAACAGATTGCCGAACTTCAAGAACATTATCTTTCCCCCAATCTTTACTTCAACTTTCCTAAAACCTCCGATTTTCTAGATCTAGAGGCTGCTTTAGAAGAGCATCAAGTTGCGTCCAGAAATCGCTATCAAATTGAATTGGGCAACCTTGAGATTCTGTCTTTAGGTAAGCTTTATTCTGCCAATACCTTTCTGAAGCGCTTCTACGAACAGGTGGTTTCTTCTACCGGGGAAATTGTTGAGAAACCCAGTTGCGATCGCCTTCTCCAGCCTGATGTCATTTTTCGCCATAAAGAGCTTTCTTCCAGACTCAAAATTACCTCAGTTGATACGTTAATGCAACCCTTTTTTGACAGTTTCTTTGGGTTGGCGCATCCCGAAAAAGTCGTGGTTTTACTTCACTCCGTAGGCGCGATTGATTTGGCTAAAATTTTGCAAGCAAAATGGCAAGGAGAAGCCATAGTTCTAGAGCAATTTGTTGAAGCTTTAACTTCTGCCAAAGCTCAAATTCATCAGCAAATTGAGCAACTTTATCAAGAAAAAATTGCTCCCCTCATTCTATACGTAGGGGCGACTGGATTTTTACCCAATTCGCAAGTTGCAACCGCCCAAACCGCCGAACAACTCAGCGCTGAATTTCCCGATTTAAACTTAACTCAGCGCGATCGCACTGGCTTATTCTTTAATCTAGGAGATTGCTTAATCGGGATTTATCCCAAAACCACCTATTATTCTCTCTAGAAGAAGATTTGCCAAAAATTTAAATCCTTCCCTCAATTCCAACGAATGGGCAAGCTAGGTTTAGAAGGCCAACTCTCGCTATTGTGATTTGGCTTTGTTTCTTCATCTAAGACATTCACCACCTGATTGTAAAGCCCCTCAGCCTGTTGCAGAGAGTCACCAATACTGGTTAAACCTAGCTTCCCAAATTCAGAAATTGAACCCATTAAGTGAAAAACCGTTCCCGTTTCAGTTCCGGTATCAAAATGCAAATGCCGATGGGCGATAATATCCATTAAGTCTTGGGGAAGCAAGCCACGATAGCGGTCTTTTTGCAGGTTATCCGTTGCCATATAATATTTTGGCTTACCTTGTTGGGTGTAAAACAGACCCGTTGACGATTCGTAACGCCCACCTGTGAGGTATTTTAAAGTCATAAAGGGATGAGTTGTGCCGCCTTTTCTTAAATTAATTTCAATGGCTTGCAATTCCCAGCTTCCGGAGTCGTTCACCGCAATGAAATCTACCGAGAAGCGTTCTAAAGCCCCTTTTTTTGCAAGATTCTGTCCCACCCGCCGACCATATTCTTGCAGTTGCATCCGATATCCCTCATAGGCGGGAAAATGACAGCCTAGATAAATCTGTCCATCGCGCCCCCCTAAAATTTGATCGTGAGTTGAGAGAATTTCCACCGATCCTTTCGGGGTAATATAGCCTTGAACGCTTGGCGATCGCTTTTCTTGACCTTCAATAAACGCTTCAACAATTGCCCCTAATTCAGGTACCCGTCCGCCAAAATTTTCCCAGGTTTCCGTTTCCGATTGAAAATGTAGGTGATGAAACTGATTTTTCAGGGTATTAACTCTAGCTTGATGGCTAGCTGCATCGGGGGCTACTTCCTGAAGCGGTCTTAGGTCTAAAATTGCATTTCCCTCTCCCGAAAACCCTTCATTCAGCTTAACTACCATCCGCTGTAAATTGGAGTGACGTTCCCATAATTCAGCCGCCGCTTCTGCTAAATCTTCTTCACTAAAAACACAAGGACTACCATCGGGATGAGGAACGCCTGATTCTGCAAAAATTTGGCGACTTCCCGCTTTAGTTCCCCAGTGGAGTAGGTCGGGATCGACGGCGAGGAGGGGAACATTTAAGCGAACCGAAATTTCTCGTTCCCAAGGTGTGGAGTTGTAACACACCATATAGGACTTATCCGGCCGTAAAGCTTGGCGGATGCGTTCCATTAACCGGGGTCTTTCTAAAATCTTTTGCGAGAGGGATTTGCGGGAGGTATCGTAGGTTGAAAATAAAAGCAGGCGATCGCGGGCGTGAGAAAAGGGAATTCCGGGTAATAATTGTAAATAATAATCAATAACGATCGGGGGCAAAGGTTGTGCTGTTACGTAAATGACTCGCGTCCGAGGATTGCGTAAGCGAATCAGAGAAAAAAGTAACCGTTCTTCATAATGTAGAACGCCTTGAATCTTTACCAACTCCCGTTGATCGAGACTGACAGAAGGAATGACCAGCAAATCGCGATCGTCAACGTCAAATAGATCGACGGTTTGCCAGTAATCGCGCAACTGAGATTGCAGTTCGCGAAATTGTTCTTTCTGTAGCGAAATTGTTGGATCTAATGTTTGCATCCCTTGGATCTCACGCGCTGGTTTAACGTTATCTTACTGCGATTTTCCCGTTTTCTTGAATCGTCCTGGAGATACAACTTTTAGCCTGCCACAAAGCTGAAGAAGAAGTTAATTTTCTTGACAGATTTCCCCAGAAACTCTTTTGCGTTTATTAAATGCGTCAAATTAGACCTAATTTGAGGGAAGCCTAGGAATAGGGAACTCTAGCCGCATGGGGTAAAACAATGATTGAAGATGAAGAACTACGAAGTCTCTACAAGATTGCGAGTGAAGAACACCTCCAGAACCTAGAGGCGGGTTTGCTGCATTTAGAAAAAGACCCGCATGATTTGCAGCGCCTCCAAGAAGTTTTACGCGAAGCGCATACCCTTAAGGGCGACTCCCGGATGTTAGGGGTTAATGATGTAGAAGCGTTAACCCATCAGATTGAGCATATTTTGGGCCAGCTTAAAGAAAATGATACGGTTTTGCAGAATGGTATGAGCGATCGCCTTTACCAAGGTCTAGACGCCATTCGCCAACTCGTCAAAGAAGCCATCACGGGCGAACCCAGTGGCGTCAATACCCTCGCCGTCCTGGCTTTGCTGATGGGCGCTAACCCTCCCTCCCCAGCCGAACCCCCACCTGAAGTTGAGGAAACCGCTTTAGAAACGGTTTCTGAGGAAGCCTCCCCGCCTGAACCCCTACCCCAAGTTGAGGAAACGCCTACAGAAGTGATTTCTGGCGAACTGATTCCCCCTTCTCCGGTGGCGGTTGCAGAAAAACCCAGCGTTGCGCCTGTTCCCCAGAAGCCTCTTCTCCCGCCTCAAAATAGTAGCTATCGCATTGATAGCGTTCGGGTGGAAACGCGCAACCTCGATGCGTTAATGACTCAAGCCGGAGAGTTAACCGTCACCAAAATTCGCATGGCCCATCATATTGCTGAATTGGAGGAATTGACTAATCTTTGGGAAGAATGGAGTCGTCAGACTCATAACTCGCGTTTCGCCTTAGAAACCAACCTGACTCAGTTGCAAAACCTCCAACAGCGCCATGAGGAACGCTTGCAAACCTTGGGGGAGTTGGTGAACCGCTTGCGGGCGCGGGCCTCGGAAGATGTGGCTCGCCTGGAGGCGATCGCCTCTGAGTTAGAATCGGGTATCCGGACTTTGCGTCTTTTACCGCTATCCAACCTGTTTAATCTGTTTCCTCGCCTGGTACGAGACTTAGCCAAACAGCAAGGAAAAAAGGTGAATTTGGTCTTGGAAGGGGGAGAGACAAAAGCCGACAAGCGCATTTTAGAGGAAATGAAAGATCCTTTAATGCACATGCTGCGAAATGCGATCGATCATGGGATTGAGTCTCCCGCAGAACGGGAGGCTTTAAATAAACCGCAGGCTGCAACGATTCGCCTTAAGGGATATCAGATTGGTAATAGTATCATCATCGAAATTCAAGATGATGGGCGCGGTTTGAATCTCGAACAAATTCAACAAACAGCCCTAAAACGCGGGAACTGGCGCAAAGAAGAGTTAGACGCGATGACTCCCCAACAGATTCAAGCGCTGATTTTTGCCCCCGGTTTCTCGACTCGTCAAGCCGTGACGGAGGTTTCAGGACGCGGAGTCGGGCTAGATGTGGTGCGGACGAATGTGGAACGCCTCAAGGGAAATATTCAAGTTGAGTCTACCCCCAACCAGGGCTGTCACTTTCGCATTCAACTGAGTACAACTCTCGCCACGGTGTCTGTATTAATTGTTGCCGTAGAGGGCAGACCTTATGCAATTCCTGTAGAATTTGTCCAAACTTCGCTGCTGGTTCCCGAACGGGATATCTTTTCGATTGAAGGTCGAGAAACGATTGCGCTTGAGGATCGGGCCATTTCGGTGGTGCGTTTGGTGGAGTTGCTGAATTTACCCCCAGGAGAGAGTCAATCGATTTACCAAAACGGACAGTTACCTTGCATTATTTTACAGGTGGGTTCAGAGCGTTTGGGGGTGATTGTAGATGATTTGATTGACGAACAGGATGTAATCCTTAAACCCCAAAGTAAACTACTCAAGCGGGTATTGAATGTTTCTGGGGCAACGATTTTAGGGACGGGTGAGGTTTGCATTGTTCTCAATCCCCAGGATATGATTCGATCGGTGCAAAAGAAAACGGCGATCGCGATCGCGGCTAGCCAAGTTGCAGAAACTACAGCTATAACCCCCGCCGTTATCCTGTTAGCAGAAGATTCCATTGCAACTCGCACCCAAGAAAAGCGAATTTTAGAAGCGGCGGGATATCGGGTGGTGGCCGCTGTAGATGGTTTAGATGCTTATAATAAATTGCGATCGGGTCGCTTTGATGCCGTTGTTTCAGACGTGCAAATGCCCAACCTAGACGGCTTTGCTCTAACCGCCAGAATTCGCCAGCATCCAGAATACAATGAGTTACCTGTGGTTTTAGTCACCTCTTTAGCGTCTGATGAAGATAAACGACGCGGCGCGGAAGCAGGGGCGAGTGCTTATTTAACCAAAGGAACGTTCAATCAAGATGCTTTAATTGAAACGCTTCGCCGCTTAATTGTCTAACTCTTAATAGCGGCGTTGCGATCGCTAATTTCGCTGCCACCATCGACGAAGGTGACTCGACCAATTTTGGGGGGCATCTTGGCTTTTATACTTCCAGCTAACCATTGATAGGACTAGCGGGATTCCTCCCACTTTTAAACTTAAGCCAATATGCAGAGCTAAACAACAGACGAGGACAACCCAAGCTAACAGATGGAATTGATACCAGGGTTGGTTTAAATCTCCAGCCGGCAGCCAGGATTCTTGCATCATTTTACCCGTAATCAGGGCAAAGATTGCCGCGAGCAGCATGGCGGTATTGATTAAACGATGCCAGCTATACCAACCAATCGGATGGTTTAAGCGCCCTAAGTTTTTTCCGGTAGATTGCTGAACCAGACGCTTGTTTCCAACCCAAACGCTATAAATCCCAAAGGCTGGAAATCCGAGTAAAAAGATCAGTCCCAAGGTGCCATGCAAATCGATGGTTCCCGAAATTTCCGGCAGTGGCAGGCGACCAAAACGCCCATCGTAAATATTATAAACCCAGAATGAGGTAAGGATAGCCAGGATCGCTATTAAAGCGTTAAATCCATGCAGGATACGCAAAACTAAGGGTTGATAGGGAGACTTTGGCATTGATGAACAGTGAGGAGGAGACGGGAAACATTAAAAATCAACAGGTTCATTTTTGTCAATTTCTAGTATTTTAAAGAAGGATTATTCAATTGTCGAGGTTTTTCAGTTTATGGCAAAGGACGATCTAAAAATGAATTAAAAATGAAACTATAAATCAGCATTTATGGCTATTATAAAGACTTCTTGGTTATCCTAAAAACTGCCGCTCGTACAGGAGAAAATCAGATTCGTGAACGTCATGACAACCGTCTTCATGGGGCTTGGTTTAGCAGCCGATGCGTTTGCTGTTGCGATTAGTAGTGGAATTACGATTCGTCATATCACGCTCAATAAAGCTTTGAAAATTGCCTTATTTTTTGGAGGTTTTCAGGCTTTTATGCCTCTGTTAGGCTGGCTAGCAGGCTTAAGCATTCAAGATTTAATCTCCTCAGTCGATCATTGGATTGCCTTTGGCTTACTTTGCCTCATCGGTGGCAAGATGGTGTATGAAGCTTGCCAACATGAGGAAGATTGCGATCTTAAAATGAATCCTCTAGACACCCAAGTTTTGCTCACCTTATCGGTGGCCACCAGCCTAGATGCGTTTGCTGTGGGATTGGGTTTAGGGCTTTTAGAAGATTCTATTTTTAAAGCGGCTGCAACAATCGGGGGAATTACCTTTCTCCTCTGTTTTATGGGCGTCTTTATTGGACATAAATGCGGTTGTATTTTTCAAACGAAAATTGAAATATTAGGCGGTCTGATTTTAATCGGAATTGGCTGCAAGATTCTGTTGGAGCATTTGTTTTAAGCAACATGGCTCAATAGGACTTATTGCCGTTGAGGTTGAGTCAAGCTTTGGGCAATCCCATCCGTTAGGCGCGAACTCATGCAACCACGAGAGGGTTCTAATCGGCAGCGCTAAGGCCAATCTACTAGCATAGCAGTATCATTCCAGAGCAGGAATTACCTGTACAGCCCTCGCTCAGGTTCAGATTAGTCTATGCCCATTCGAGTTTTGTTAGTTGAAGATTCTCCGATTGCACTCGCGATCTTGAAACGCATTCTTTCTTCCTCCCCCGATATTGAGATTGTTGGAACGGCACGCACGGGCAAAGAAGCCTTAGCGCTGATTCCTCAAGTGCAGCCTCAAGTCATTTGCACCGACTTACATATGCCGCAAATGGATGGTTTAGAACTCACCCAAGAAGTGATGGCAACCTTTCCTAAACCAATCCTGGTGGTAAGCGCCTCAGTTCAAGACCGGGGTAGCGAGAATGTCTTTAAACTATTACAAGCAGGGGCGATCGATGTATTTCCCAAGCCGCTAGCTGGATCGGCTGCCGATTACGAAAAGGTCAAAAATGAACTAATCTCTAAAATTAAGATTCTCGCAGGCGTCTCGGTGTTTACGCAGCGGCGGCGAGTTCACCAAAGCCTATTTTCCCCCCCGGCAATGACTCTTCCGCCTACGCCTCCGCCTGCGCGTAGGGTTAGCTACCCTATAAAAATGATTGCCATTGGTGCCTCTACAGGGGGACCTCAAGCCCTACATCGGATTCTAAGTCCCCTGCCTGCTGATTTTCCTTTACCGATTATTTGCGTTCAGCATATCAGCGAGGGATTCTTGCAAGGACTGGTGGATTGGTTAGAGGCGGAGTGCCAGCTTCCCGTTAAAATTGCGGCGATGGGCGAATTTCCCCATCCCCAAACGATTTACTTTCCGCCGGAAAAGCGCCACTTGGAGTTAGATCCCCAAGGGCGCTTTTACTATTCTCAGGCGTCTCCGGTAAGCGGCCATTGTCCTTCTGTCACCGTGACGTTTGAGTCTGTGGCTAGCGTTTATGGGCGTTCTAGTCTGGGGATTTTGTTGACGGGGATGGGGCGAGATGGGGCGGCGGGACTCAGCGCGATCGCGCGGGCTGGCGGCTTAACCATTGCCCAAGATGAGCAAACTTCGGTGGTGTTTGGGATGCCCAGAGAAGCGATCGCCCTAGGGGCAGCCCAACAGGTGTTACCCATTGGCGAGATTGCCAAAACCCTTTTAGGATTGACTAAATCTCAACTCTATTAGGGCGTTTACTGGGCAAAGTCGCTTTGGCAAACTTGCAGCATTCTCTGGTCGTTAGCGCTAACGGTGCTAATCTGATGGAAGCCTTGCAAGCCAAAGGTGGCGGCACCCGGTTGATTGCGATCGGCCGTGTTGGGGAATTGTTGCTCTAGGGCGATGGAATAGGGGTGGGCGATTTGTTCGTAACTGTCAATCACGGTTAAAGCCATTTCCTGGGCTGTCAGCGTGCCGTGGAAGCAGTCGAAGGAAGAATGCGGCATATAAAACGCCCCAACCACTCGGTTATCTTGCACTTCAAAGACCATGTAGGCGTTGCCCAGTTGGTCGGGTTCGGCTGATTGACCGTATAAATAAGTGCCATTGCCTAGCGTTGGGAGGTTGCGTTCTAAAGAATTTTGTGCTATATTTAATGACCGATTTTGGTCTTCTGCTAAGTTGACTGCCGGAACTTCCCGCGCCACAGTCGCCAGCGCTGAAGCGCCCAGCAAAAGGAGAGATAGGGGCAAGAAAATTGCAGCAAAGGAGCTTTTCTGGGGAAAAGTTTGTTTGGTTTTAGAAGTTTGCTTAAACACCCTCGGATCTCCTCGACTAACTTTATGAATAAGAGTTTTAGCGATCGCCCAATCGCGTAGCGCTTGCTGTCCCTATTTATAAGATCCAACGCGATCGCCTCTAGATTTCTTACAGGTTTACAAATCTTTACAACAATTTGGCTTCCGACTAAAATAGCCCCTGGCAGCTTCATCAATTGTTCTGCCAAGGGCATTCGCCTAACTGCCACGTTGCGGAATTCACTTCAGCCGCACCCGGCGATTTTGAGACCTAGCTAGCTAGATACTCGCGCACGCTAGAACGATGGCGGCGCAAATAGTTCAGCGCTTGACGTTCGAGTTGGCGAACGCGTTCGCGACTCAGGTTCATGCGCTGTCCGACTTGAGACAGGGAAAGCTCGTGACCATCTTGCAAGCCGAAGCGCAAGCTCAGGACTTCCCGCTGTTGGGGGGTTAAATCATCCAAGAGGTGATTGAGGTCTTGGCGCAACGATTCTTGGGTGGTGTAGTTCTCCGGAGAAATGCCTTCATCTTCAAGCAGTTCTTGCAATTCTGTATCTTGATTATCGCCGACGCGAATATCTAAAGATACGGGCTGACGGGCAAGGGTTAAATATTCCCGAATCTGTGCGGGTTCTAGCTCTAAGGCTTGGGCAATTTCGGCGGGAGTCGCGCTGCGCCCAAATTTTTGCGAAAGTTCTCTTTGGACTTTCTTAATTTTGTTCAGCTTTTCGGTAATATGGATGGGGAGGCGAATGGTTCGGCCTTGCTGGGCGATCGCTCTAGTGATGGCTTGGCGAATCCACCAATACGCGTAGGTGGAGAACTTGTAGCCTCGCATGGGGTCGAACTTCTCGACGCCGCGCTCTAGTCCTAGCGTGCCTTCCTGGATCAGATCCAGAAATTCCATATTTCGTTTCTGATACTTCTTGGCGATCGCTACCACTAAGCGCAGGTTCGCTTCGATCATCTTCTGCTTGGCTCGCATTCCCTGCTTGAGAAGGCGATCGAGTTCTGCTTCCGACAGATTCACGCGCTCTGCCCATTCAGCTTGGGTGGCTTGGCGTCCAAGTTGGTCTTCTAGAGCTTCTTTGTCCTCTAGAAACTGCATCATTTGCTGTACCTGCTTGCCCAGCACAATTTCTTGCTCGTGGGTTAACAGTGGCACGCGACCAATTTCATGTAAATAAGTGCGTACCATGTCGGCAGTATACATGGGTTTCGTTGTGGTTTTGGTTTCAATTTCGGCGTTGGGCATGGGTGCGTACTCGTCTCCGTAACACCAGTAAAGGAGGGAAATCGAGTCTATCTGCGATCGGATAGACAGTGGCAGCATCTACAAGACGAATCGTAGATGTGTATAGTGTTCCCGTTTTCTAAACAAAGATATAAAGTTTCTCAGAATCTCCTGTTACGGACTTGCTGTAGGTTAGGATTCTAAGGGTAGGTCGCTCAAGGTTGTCTTCAATGAACGTTTTGGCAAGCTTGGAGTTCCAGCGAGGACTTCTAAAGCGAAGTCGAAATGAGTTTGACTATCTTCATGATATAACTAGAATAAACTTCTACCAACTAGTGCGGGCCATCCTATAGGGTGATTCTGGAGCTGAGAAGGCTGGGTTGAGCTGGCCCCTAGGACAGAACCAAGGGTTCTTCTTCTATAATGGATGATTAGCTTTTCGTTCGCCTCTAGAAGAAGTGTGAAATAACCGTACTGGCGATCGCCATTCAGGTAGAGTTAACCGTCGCAACGAATTTTGAAGCACGATCTCTCCTCGCGGCTCAAACGCAAGCAGGAGTTAGAGTGAGAACAGGCGTTTTTTTACTATAGAATGAGTTGTTCATAAAATCAACACTATTCATGCACCGTTCCATCCGGTAGAATTGCCCCCGTCAGAATTGCCCCCGTCATTTTCACTAAAACCCGGTTATTGCTACCAATAGCGGCTCCGCGCAAATCTGCACCCCGAAGATCCGCACCGCTCAGATCTGCCCCTACTAAATTAGCCTCTCGCAGATCGGCCTGTTGCAAGTTCGCTTGCAGTAAGTTCGCGCGAAACAAATTCGCCCGATACAGCGTTGCACCCGTTAGATTCGTCTTATGCATAAACGCATCGCTTAAATTCGCATGGCTTAAATTCGCCTGAGAAAGATTGCGTCCCGATAGATCCTTTTCGCTTAAATCAGCCCCCGTGAAATCAGCCCCCGTGAGATCGGGGAACGGGGATGGGCGATGATAGCGAGGTTGTGGTGCTTGGGGCGATCGCGCATAGGCAGAATGAGGCGTTCGCGGCGGTTGAGGAGAAGGCGCAGGCGCAGGGCGCGGGGCGGGTGCAGGCTGGGGCGCAACGGGGCGAGCTTGAGGTTGGAGCGATCGCAACTGTTCGCGAGCTTGATTAATTTCCTTAAGCTTTTCTTGCGCTTTTTGTTGCAGGCGGGGATTATCCTGGGGAATGCGATCGGGATGCCAAATAAACGCCAAATCCTTATAGGCTTGGTTCACCTCTTCCAACGAAGCCCCTGGTTTTAAGCCCAACACTTGATAGCAACGGTCTAATTCCTTCATCTCAAGACCTCACCCGCTTCACTTTCCATTATGTCTAGAATTGACATCCTCTCCCGTTAAATCGGAGTACCGATAATAATAGCCAGGAGTCTAAGAATTACAAATCCACTTCCACAAAGGATGCGTCGATCCTTGCTGGCGAATGCGACAGACACTTCTTTCTAGTTGTCGTTGGTAATGGGGCGAGCGACCTTGGAGAATATTACGACTTTGCCAGACCAACACCGCCGTCGTCATCCCCACGCATAAAGATAATCCTAACGCTGGCAGGGGATTGTCATACAACCCATAGCGCACCGCAGCCCAAGTAAACCCGGCTTGCAACAGTGCAATTTCAGCCCGTAACTCCCACAAACTCAACAACCCAATACTCAACCATAGCCCCCCAACAACTAGCCAGCGACACCAAACAATGAGTTCGTGCAGGCGCTGAACTTGTGCCTGAAAGCCAGGATCGAGTTCCGGAGAACTTGACGAATTGGGCTGAGAAAACTTGCTCACCGTCTTTTAAGTTCCAGATTCAGGCTCATCCGCAGATTCAGCCGTTACCGCTTCCGCCAGGATCGCTTTCCCCGTACGTTCCCGCCACCACGCCAGCAGAGAACTCGCCACAAAAATACTAGAGTAAGAACCCGCGATAAAGCCAATAATCAGCGCTAAAGCAAAATATTTGAGCGTTTCGCCGCCCAGGAAGAAAATTGCAACCAGCGGTAAGAGAGTAGTGAGCGTGGTATTAATGGAACGACTCAGGGTTTGATTCACCGCATCATTGACTGCATCATTGATATGCTCGCCAGGATTGAGTTGCAACACTTCCCGAACGCGGTCATAAATCACCACAGTATCGTTGACCGAGAAGCCGATAATGGTCAATAGCGCCACGATAAATAAGCTATCGACTTCTAAACCAATGACCAACCCCAGAATGGAGAAAATCCCCAACGTCACAAAAACATCGTGAAAGAGCGCCACAAACGCAAAGAAGGCATAGTCTAGCTGGAAGCGGAACGTCAAATAGATCGTAATTCCGGCAAAAGCCACCAGCAACGCTAGCATTCCTTCGATAAACAGTTGGCGTCCTAAAGTTGGCCCAACCGTGTCAATTTGAGTTCTCTGGGGGTCAAAAGCGCCGAGAGATTCGGTTAAAGCGGCTTGCAGTGAGGTTCGTTCTTCCGTATTTAAATCGCGGGTGCGAATGCTTAAGGCTTGGCGTTCTTCCCCTAAAACTTGAATGCTGCTTCCGGCTAAACCTTGCTCGGCCATGATGTTTCGCACTTGGGCGACATCAAGGGGTTCGTCGCAATTTCCTGGTTGCGTGCAGTCTCGTTCGAGTTGCAGGCGGGTTCCCCCAATAAAGTCTAACCCCGGTCGCAGCGGCGCGCGAATGTCGGGTCGCGAAACCGAAATCAGCATTGAGAGAATTCCGGCGAGGACAACTGCGCCGGAAATAGCCCACCAGAGCGATCGCTGTTTAATAATTTGCAGTTTCATTTTGGCTGGTTACTCGTGATCCTAATCGACATTCGACGCGCCGCAATGTTGATTTTAGTATTGCAAGCCGTCCGTTGTCTGAGATTTTTTCTTAGCGGGTTGCGGCTTTTGCCGTAGGCGGTAGGTTGGGACAAAACCACTCTGGTTTTCTCAGCGCTGGAATGGTTAATACGAATAGCATCAACGTGCGGCTACAGGTTAAGGCGGTAAACATGCTGACAGCGACGCCTAAACCGAGGGTTAAGGCAAAGCCTCGCACTAACCCAGAACCGAGCCAGAACAGAGCAGCACAAGCAATAATGGTGGTGACATTCCCATCGAGAATGCTGGAGAAGGCGCGGAAAAATCCGGCTTCTACGGAACGATACAAGCTTTTTCCGGTGCGTAACTCTTCGCGAGTCCGTTCAAAAATCAGCACGTTGGCATCAACTGCCATACCAATACTGAGAATAAATCCAGCAATACCCGGTAAGGTCAGGGTAACGCCGAGGAGGTTAAACAGCGCCAGGGTGAATAAGGCGTAAATGGTGAGGGCGAGATCGGCGATCGCACCCGGTAGGCGATAATAAACCACCATGAAGATCAGCACCAGCACTAAACCGCCCAACCCTGCATAGATACTGCGTTGAATGCTATCGCGGCCGAGGGTTGCGCCAACGGTGCGGTTTTCGATCACTTCAACGGGAACGGGTAACGCACCGCCTCGCAGTTGCACGGCCAGATCGCTAGCTTCTTGGGTGGTAAAGTTGCCGGTAATGGAGGCGCTACCGCCGACAATGCCTGTTTCTGCGAATTCAACGCCGACAATGGGGGCGCTAATAATGCGATCGTCAAGGAAAATCCCAATACTGCGGCCGGTTCCGGCTAAGTTTTTGGTCAATTCGGCAAAGCGATCGCCCCCTTGAGCATCAAAGCGGATAATAATATTCCAGTTATTGCCTGCCGGTAAAGGTTGAGCAAACGCATCATTGAGGTTGCTCCCCGTTAAGCCGACGGGTTCAAAAAGTTCTAGAATGGCTTGATTGCTGCGTTCAATTTCTGCTTGATTTTCCTGTAAGGCCTGCTCGTCACCGCTAGCCCGCAGTTCTGCCTGTTGCGCTTCTAGGGTTCTGAGAATTTGAAATTCAATCGGAAATTGATCTTCAGTCCCCGGACGTTGGGAGCGAAATTCGAGTTGCGCGGTTCCCCCCAATACCCGTTCGGCTTGGGCTGGATCGTTGACGCCGGGAAGTTGGATAATCAGTTGATCTTGTCCGGTGGTTTGCACCAGGGATTCGGAAACGCCTAACGCATTCACGCGCCCTTCCACAACGCGCTGCACGGCTTCCAGCACTCTGGCGTTAATTTCCGGGACTTCTTCAGTGGTGAGAACCTGGAGGGTGAGTTGCGCGCCCCCCCGCAAGTCCAGACCCAGTTGCGTGGGAACCCGGACTAAGATCGTAATGGCTGCAATGACCAGCACAAAAATCAAAGCTAATATAGAACGCTGTTTTCCCATAATGGCTTTAGCTCAATCCCATAAAATTAAGGCGATCGCAGGGGTGGCTCGGTCTAAGCCTTACCCCGGTTAGAAAATTTTGATGATTTTGATTTCTGAGCGATCCATCACGCTGAGAACCTGCAATCAGTGCTATGATATCTCGTTTTGGGATTGAGCATCGAGACTCTGGTGCGATCGCCCTCCCGAAAGCAAGCAAGCCCGCCCTCAAGCGGACTTGACAATAATGTAAAAATGTGGTAATAGCTTCTAGACCTGAAGCGCCATCATCTTTTGCACCGCTTCCACAATTTGCGGCGGTTGCACAATCGTCAAATTCTCCAACATCCCGTTATAGGGCGTGGGAATATCCTGAGAAGATAGGCGAATCACCGGCGCATCCAATTCATCAAAAAAGCGTTCGTTAATCGAAGCAATCAATTCTGCCCCAATTCCCCCGGTTTTCATGCATTCTTCAACAATCACAACCCGGTGGGTTTTGCGAATAGAAGCGCCAATCGTTTCAAAATCTAGAGGTTTGAGGGAAATCAAATCGATAACTTCTGGATCGAACCCTTCTTTTTCTAGCGTCTTCACCGCCTGCATAACATGATGGCGCATCCGAGAATAGGTCAAAATCGTCACATCCTGACCGGAGCGAACCACCTCCGCCCGGTCGAGGGGTAACAAATATTCCTCTTCCGGTAAATCTTCCTTGAGGTTGTACAACAACACATGCTCAAAAAATAGCACCGGATTGCGATCGCGAATCGCAGATTTCAGTAACCCTTTGGCATTATAGGGCGTCGAACAAGCAACAATTTTCAGCCCAGGAACCGCTTGGAAATACGCCTCTAAGCGCTGAGAATGCTCTGCACCGAGTTGGCGACCGACACCACCAGGGCCGCGAATCACCATCGGAATTGTAAAATTCCCACCGGAGGTATAGCGTAACATCCCGGCATTATTGGAAATTTGGTTGAAGGCAAGCAGGAGAAATCCCATATTCATCCCTTCAACAATCGGACGCAGACCCGTCATTGCTGCGCCAACGGCTAATCCCGTAAAGCTATTTTCGGCGATCGGCGTGTCGAGCAGACGCAGGTCGCCATATTTTTTATAGAGGTCTTTGGTAACTTTGTAAGAACCCCCATAGTGACCGACATCTTCGCCAAGCACGAAGACTGTGGCGTCGCGTGCCATTTCTTCATCAACAGCTTCGCGCAATGCATTGAAAAAGAGTGTTTCTGCCATCTTAAGGACGATCTAGGGAATAGGAGATTAGAGTAGAATCTTACCGTTTTGCCGGTAGCATTGGGGACGATTGCCAGATTCGCCGCACGCTTGCGCCAACATTTTAGACCAATCGGCGATCGCTCACCACTGGAGTACGATAACTTTCAGACATCCTGATATCCTTTGAAAACGGTGAAAAGTAAACCGACAGATCGAGAAAGCTGAGGTTGGGGAGCGACAGCATGACTACAATTTCCTCTACCCCCAACCTTGTCCGCTCTATATCCTAAGATTGTCTCATCCCTGTTTGATTCCCTTGGGTAGCCTTAGACTCCCTGAAAAGGCAATACTGATAAAGAGAAAACCAGACTTGTTTGGACTGCAAGCAACTCCCGATCTAGAAATTGCGAAGCTCACTCATCTGTTTGGGCAATCTAAACAGTAAGCTCGATCTTTCCCAGCCAAGAAGATATGAAACAAATTGTTATGGAAGCTTTGGAACTCCAGAGGCGCTATCAAGCAGGTGAAAGAGACTTTCGGGAAGTGAATCTCAGTCGAACGTTACTGAGCGGACTTTCTTTAGTTGAAGCCAACTTGCGGGAAGCTGAGATGATTGAAGTCAATCTCAGTGGCGCTGAAATGAGAGGGGTAAACCTACGGGAAGCCAATTTAAAGGGTGCAGATTTAAGTCGAGCCGACTTACAAGATGCCAACCTGATAGGCGCTAATCTTGTAGGAGCCAATTTAAGGGGAGCCAATTTAGCCGGAGCCGGTTTGCGGGGGGCAAATGTCAGCGAGGCGGATTTCTCGCAAGCGAATCTTTCCCAAGCGAACCTTAGCGAAGCCAATCTGACCGACGTGACCCTCTCCCAAGCCATTCTCCGTCAGGCAACCCTCAGCCGTTCCAAACTGATCGGAGCAGTTCTGATTAAAGCAAGTCTGGAAGGAGCCAATTTAACCTACACGCTTCTGAGTTTAGCGAATCTCGAAGAAGCAAACCTGACGAATGCCATCTTAAGCGGTGCCACCCTAGAAGAGGCGAATTTGACGCGAGCCGATATGAGCTTTGCGAACCTCAGCGGTGCTAACCTAAGAGCAGCCGTTTTGTTCAAAGCAAACCTCCGACGCGCTAACGTGAGTTGGACGACTTTGCGGAATGCGGATTTACGCTCTGCCAATCTCTATCAGGCATCCTTGAGTTGGGCAAATCTCAGCGAGTCAAAGTTAAGTCAAGCCATGCTGATTGATGCTAACCTCAGCAGAGCAAATCTGCGGAATGCGGATTTGCGAGGGGCGATTATGCCGGATGGTGTCACTCACGAATAGTATTGCTTAGAGGTACGGTAGATCGATTAACTTCTACCGAATCTCCGTTTCTGCCGAGTTAACAACCCAACTCCTCTCCCTGCAAAACCAACAGACGCAAACAGAGGTGAGTCACATTATGGATATGGACGCAGTAGAGCTGCTGCATCGCTATGCCGCAGGCGAACAGAACTTTAGCCAGGTTTTGTTGAGTGGAGCTGATTTAGCCGGGGTTTCTCTACCGCTCGTTTGTTTGAAGGAGGCGGTACTAGAGGGAACAAACCTGAGCGGTGCTAATTTACGGGGCGTTGACTTCACGGGCGCGAATCTCAGCGGTGCAGATTTGAGTAAAGCGGATCTGACGGGAGCTGATTTGACAGCAGCAACGTTAACGGGTGCTAATTTATGTAGCGCTCGCTTGATTGGTGCCCGGTTTGCGAGCGCTCAACTCATTGGTGCTGATTTGAGTTGGGCAAATTTAACGGGAGCAACGTTGAATCAAGCCGATATGAAACGAGCCGATTTAAGTTATGCCAATTTAAGCGACGCGCTGTTAGTGGGGGTCGATTTACGCAATGGTAAGTTAGCCGAAGCGAATTTAAATCGGACGGATTTAATTGATGCCAATTTACAAGACGCGGATCTCACCGGAATTGATTTGCAGGCGGCAAATTTAACTGGGGCAATTTTATCGGAATCTAGCGATGAAGATTTGCAGATTGAGAGTTGGGAATAAGCGAGTTATTTACGAGAATCGCTGTTGCGACTAAAGCGACTTTCTGGGATTGAACTGCCTAATCCTTGTAGAATTCCTCGTCCAATTAAGCCAATACCCCGCCCCACAATTTGGGTTAACAGATAAATGACGCCTGAGCCTAAGAAGGAGAGAATCGCCCGAATTCTCGGCGCGATCGCATCTCTGGCTTCTAGCAGGAGGGTGACTGCATAGCGAACCCCCCGGAGTCGTTCGAGTTCTTGGCGTCTGGGATGATAGATTTTAACTTTCTTGATACCTCGGTAATCGAGAGCGAGGAGGACATATTGGCTCTCAAACATGTTTTGAGGCTCTCCAAAAAGCTCCACTTGGCGATATTTCCAGCTCAAATCGTTGCGGAATCGCTCAATTTCTCGCGTGGAAAGGAGTTGTTTATCGTAAAAGTCTTGTTTGATTTCTACAATATCGGCAAATCGATTTAATAACGGCTGAATGACGGCATTCGCAACTTGAATAATCAGGTTTTGCGCTAAGATTTCTGCACGTTTATCGGCTTCTGGCGTGCCGTAACTGTACAGCACATTCTCAATCATTAAAGGTGTTTCGTATAACCAATAGGAGAAAAGTTCTAGAACTAAGGGGATTTTCTTGAGAATTTCTGATTGAATGCGCGGAATATTTTCCAACAGAATTGGAACGAGATCGTATTCAGTGTTGGCAATTTTGATGTGATAATATTTACCAAAAAAATCGGTAATTGAAGCCGACCATAAATCCTGTAAAATGGCATCCACTTTCTGAGAAAGGGAAAGCACATTCACTTGACCCAATTGCAGTTCGCGAATGGTTTCAGTTAAACGCTGCAAAATGATTTTGAGTAATTCTCGCCGTTTCTCTTCTCGCAGAATATCAATTTCTAACGGCTCATCGGTTAAGTTTTTGAGGCTGTATTGTAACTGCGCTTCGAGGGCGGCAAACAAACGATTGAGAGAGCCTTCTAAGGCCATTTCTGACTGGGGATTCAAGCTGCTTTCCGCCGCAGGAACGAGGGCAGAACGGGGATTAATGGGGGGACGCTTCGCCGTCGTATTTTCGGGAGGAGGAGGAATTGGGGGGGCGTTATTGGACGAGGGAGAGGCTGCTAGTAGTTGATTGACCACCCAACGCGCCGCTGCTAGTTCGCGCAACCGTCCAGCAATGACGGCTCTTTCGAGAACTGGAAGTGCTGGATTTTGTAAATAACCGCTCAATTCGGCGATCGCCGATTCAATTTGCTCGATCCCCGACTGATGGAGGCGATCGCGCCAACGTGCCAACATTCGCCCTCTCAATGGCGCTGCGGGCGAGGGTTCTAAGATTGCGAACCCATAGGTTTCTCCCGTCGCACAAGTCCGAATCGCCTGAATCAAATCGGCGATCGCCATCCCTTTACGACAATATCCGCGAACTCCCAACACTTGAGCAAACGCCAAAGTCTCTAGATCGGCTTTCCCCGTCAACAACAAGACCCCCAACTGGGGATAGCGCGACTCCCAAGGCTGATAAGCCTGCTGAAGCGCCTGCCACTGGGGTTCAGGGGGATTCTCCTGGGCCGACCAATCCAAAATCACTAAATTAACCGGAGGTTGAGCGTTCTCCTGTTCGCTGCTCGGAAGCTGTTCCAAAACCGAAAGACTGGTTGGACCATCCGCCACCACCTGCAAACCCGAAACCGCTTGCAGGGAAGTTTTCAACCCTAAACGGAAGATTGGATCGGGATCGACTAAAGCTAATTGGAGAACCGATGTACTCATCTTCGTTTAGGGCTGCTACAGAGTGGGCGATCGCGGCAAAACGCTTTAACGCATTGTGACATACTCCTATGCCTCTATTCGAGCAGGAGACCGTTAAAGATCCCCATCCTAATTCTCAGTGATAGGCATCCTCTATCCAACCCGTTATTCAGGCGGAGGCAGTGCATCTGACGGCGTGCCAAACTCTGGAGCAATGGGCGCTTCTAGCGGGGGAGGCGCGGGTTCCGGTGCGGGTTCCGGAGGATAGTAAGGAGCAGGTTCCGGCTCGCTCCAAGAGGAAGCTGGCGGTTCTGAGTAGCTTCTCGGCGCGGGTTGGGGTGGCGGTGCGAAGAGGGCATTGCGTTCGGCCGTCCACCGCGCAATGGAGCCTTGAGCCTCATCGTATAGCGGTCGTCCCCAGCGAATCCGAGAAGCCGTCCGAATCGCTTCAGAATACTGTCCAATGGAAGCCAGATAGCTGGCATCATTGAGAATGGCTCGGTCTTCAGCGACTTGAATTTGAATGGTCCAACCGTAGATCGCATCTTGAGCTTCGGTGTAAAGAACGCGACCGGGTTGAATCCGTTGGGCGACGGTAATGGCTTGAGCAAGATTGCCGCTGTTCGCCACCGATCGCGCTTCATTGAGGATGGGTTGATCTTCTAAGACTTCAATTTTCTTATTCCACTGGGCGATCGAGGTTTGGGCTTCAATCCGGCGCGGTCTGCCGATTTCCACGCGAGACGCTTCTGCGATCGCCGCTTTCAAACTCTCGATCGATTCAGTTTGAGCAATCTGACGCGCCCGAATAATAAAGGGTCGGTCTTGAATGCTTTGAATTTCCTTGCGCCACGAGGCAATCTTAGTTTGAGCTTCAATCCGGCGCGGGCGACCTTGAGCCACCATCTGTGCTAACTCATCAGCCAATCTAAAGGTTAAAGGCTGTCCTACGCTAGCTACAGCGCTCGCCACTTGAATTTGTAGCAAGTCTTGGATACTTGCCTGCCAAGTCTGAATTTGGGCTTGCGCTCGCTCGTATAGGGGGCGATCCGGCTGGATTTCGCCCACGATCGCCTGAGCTTCCAGCAACATCATCAGATTATCTTTCCAAGACATAGCCGTAGCGCGACTGAGGATTGCAAAATCCTCGGCTTCCTTAGACAACGAGGAATCTGGAGGCACAGTATTAGCTGCCGCGATCGCCCCTTCTAAATCTCTAGCCGCTAGCCGTTCGTCAGCAATCTTCAGCAAAGCGCGACTCCAGCGGGCAATCTCGGCTTGAGCGTCCGGACGGGCAAAGCTTTTTAACTCAACTTGTCGCGCCAGATCCATCGCTTCTTTGTAGCGAGCCACCGTTTGATATTCGGCGAGTTCTCTGGCTTGGGATAAACGCCGACGAGCCAGTTGCTCGGAGGCAATAAACCGGGTTAGCTCGTTGTAGCGTTGAGCGCGCCAATGCTCGTTATTGAGTCGGCTTAACTCTTCTGCCTTTTGATTGGCTAATCCCCAGTTTTGATTTTTCAGCGCTTCGAGGGCTTCCTCATAAATTGCCGCGCCTTTATCCCAATTACTTTGCCAAGCTGCAATTTGCTGTTGCGCTCGGTCGTATAGGGGGCTGTTTTCCGGGACATTCCCAGCAATTTTAATCGCCTCTTGTAGATCGCCATCGCTCATTTTGGCAGAGGCGATCGCCAAAATCCCCTTAGACCATTCCTCTAAAAACCGCTGGGACTCGCGATAAAGCGGATGCTCCTCCGTCCAATTTCGCACCAGCGCCACTGCTGCAACTAAATCTTCAAGCTGGCGAGAACTGGCCGCCTGATTCGCACAATACAAGCGTTCGCTATCGGCCGCAATCGGAGAAACTTGTTCGCAATTGGGAGGCGGCGGTACCAGCGTCAGCAATAAAAAGGCCGCATAACCCGTTCCGCCCAACAACCCCACAATCGTCAGCCACAATAAAGGCAAACCCCAAGATGCTCCCCCCTTCCGAGACGAACGTCTCTCTTGGGGAGGGGGCGGTTGAGCGATCCGCTTGGCAGGGGGTTCAGCACTCAACTCGGAAATCGTCGCTGCATAGGCATCGTCACTGGCCGAGCTAGCCGGGGCATTTTTGGGTCTGGGGGGGCGGCGAGAACGGCGAAAAATTGAATTTTGAGTTCTGTCAAACTGCCTTCTAGTCATGGCTGACGATTTCCTTCGGAACGCTTCGCGAACGAATAAGTTGCCTGGTTTTTCGTTATTTAGTCTACTGTTGTCTTCAACCGATCCGACGCTGCTTATGACAGTCTTTGATAGTGGCAATTCAGGTCTGCGTTCTGTTGTCTAGCGCGTGCAGGTCAGATCGATGGGTTCAGCAAGGGGGTGTAGTTTAATACCCCATTTGAATTGGGTTAATCCGGATGCTTTTAACTCCGAAGGCTTCAGGGCAAAAACCCAAGCTGAGGACTCTCTGGGGGTGCCTTGTCCTGGAGTTAATCCAAATTCTTTGGACATTGTAATGGTTAATTGGGTCTAGAGCGAAAAATTAGTCAGCCGGATCTCGTGCCACACTAAATTACAAGTAGACCTAAGCGGATGACAGATAATGTCCAATAGCGGTTTTGTTGTAGTAGAACTAGAACACAAGGGATGAACCTAAGTATTCGGCATTGGCTAGCAGAACGTAACCTCACACTAGCCCGGCTGAAGTGGGTCGCGGGGGCCCAGATGGCGGGAATCGCGTTCCGTATCGCTCAAGATCTGGAATTTAAAAGTCTCAGTTTGTTTGAAGTTGCGGTGCTGGCTGAGATTTTTGAATTGCCGATCGCGATCGCTTGGCCAGAACTCTCTCCCCTGGCGGAGTTAATGGGGTGTTTGCTGCGCGTCCTCAGTCAGAAAAAGCCGCTCAAGCGCAACGAAGGGACGTGGCTTGTGTTTCAAATTGCCTATCTCAACGGTTTAGATCGGCTCTTGCAGCAGGAAACCCTCGTGCGCCGACCGTGGATTAATCGGGCGATGCTGCCCACGGACGAACCGCAAAATAATATTGCCCTCAATCAGCCTCAGCTTCCAGATTTACTGCAAACCCTGCGTCCGGGTCATCTCAGCGACACCCAGGCGGAGCAAGCGTTGTCCCAGTGGAGTGCTTCGCTGCTGGTGCAGCAAATTAATCAGACGGCGAGTGCCTGGTTAATGGCGAATGGTGCTGAGGAAATTGAGAGTCAACTGTTGATCGGGCGCTTGAGTCATGGTTTGCCGGGGGAATTGCTCGAAGCGATCGCTCTGCATTCGTCGGCGCTTCCCCAGTTACAAAAGTTTGTGCGTTTGGGAACGGTGGCGTCCTGGAGCGAAAGCCTTCATGAAAGCGATGACTACGAGTTGCTTGAAGTGTCGCCTCCACCCACCCCCACCCTCGGCCCGATGCCCATCGATCTCGCCAGGGAACGCTATCGGGCAGGTTTTAACATTGCTCTGAGCCAACCGATGTTTGAGGAGTGTTTCTCCCTCAACGATATTCATGTGCCACTCAAGGGAGTGGTCTATGATGGGACGTTGGGCAGCAATCCTCCCCCGGTGGATTTAATGGAATGGGCTAAGACGCAACTGAGCGATCTGAGCAGCATTGCGGTGGTGGAAGGGTTGCCCGGTCAGGGAAAAAGCAGCTTTTGCCAAATGTGGGCGGCGAAGGTGGCTTCGGAGTTTTATCCCAGTTGGATGCCGGTGTTAATTCGCCTGCGGGATGTGACGTTGGGAACGACGTTAGAGCAAACGCTCTTATCCGCGCTGCCGCTGGGTAACTTTACTTGTGCTGATGGTTGGCTGTCTCCGGTTCACTCGCCTTGCTTGCTGGTTTTTGATGGTTTGGATGAGTTACCGCGATCGCCGTTAGCTGAAGATCAGATTTGGCTGTTGATGGATCAAATTGTCCGCTTTCAGTCTCAGTACGCGGGACCGACGGGTTTGCCGCGCCATAAGGTGTTTATTACCTGCCGTAATGGGACGCTGAGTCGGGCGGGGATTGAAACGCTGCATATTTCTTCGACGCACAGCCAAACGCCGCTGCTGTCTCATCTGCGGCGAATTGCGATCGCGCCGATGGGTCAAGATGAGGTCAAGCAGTGGTTTAAGCATTGGTCGCGCTTGCAAACCAAAAATATCGCTCAGGCTTACTTTAATTTCCTTAAGCAGGGCGGCCTCTTTCGTCCGACACCGCCGACTAAAGAGTTAGCCAACTTGGTTCGCCAACCTTTGATGCTGTACTTTCTGGGCATCTTACATCGGGATGGCTTGCTGCACGAGTCGGTCTTTCAGATGCCCTATCCCCAGGTTAAGTTTGAAATTTACGACCGCTTGCTGACTTGGTTATTGGGCAAACCGACCGCTGGGTTGTCGGTTTCGGGTCGCTTGGAAACGCCGGGTCGAGTCGGTTTGGCTCATGCGGGACGGCGCACCGAGGCGATCGCCAATTTACTAAAAACTCGCCAACCGCATCAAATCCGCGCGGCGATGCAAACCACGGCGCTGAGTATCTTACAAAGCGGTCGCGCCACTATTCGTTACGATGCCCTCCAATCCTATTTAGGGGATGAACCGACGCTAGCGGCCTTTTGTTTCCGCTTTGAAGAGGTTCAAACCGACACCTCCAAATTCCAACAAACCTTTCAGCGCGTTGGTTTTGCCCATCGCAGTTTAGGAGAATACCTCTGCGCCGAGGAGATCGCCGCCCAACTGAAGGCTTTAGCGCAGATTGTCCGAGATCCCTACGGGGAGTTAAAGTTTGCTACCGATGACAAAAGCGCGATCGCCCAGCATCTTTACAACCTTTTGGGCTATGGCATTCTCCCTTTAGAAATGGAGGATTTAATTGCCGAACGCCTTTGGCGCGAAGAAGCCCGCGATGAAGAAGCTTTTCGCTTCCGGACTTTGTTTGCTCGCTTGCATCGCTTTTACCGCTCCTATTGTCGGGGACGATGGATGGATGAGGGCATCGCCCACAAAGCCCGCCAGCATTTGCAACAGTTTAATAATTCTTTGAACGTGCTGCAAATTGATGCGGCGGTGGGGTTAAATACGTTCCTGCTCCTGTGTGCCTGTCGGCGAGAGGCGAATCTTCCCTTCTGGCCCTGTGGCAATGCTACGCCCAAACGTAGCAAACAAAACGCCCCCCCAGAAGCGCTCAGTGCAGAAGAACCGATGGAGTTTAACCCCAGTCAACTGCTAGCGCTAGCGGGACGGACGGCAGTTTTGTCTCCCAATTCCTTCTGGTTGCGGGTGCGCTACAGTCTCAAATCAATCCAGTTAAGCGGGACTTATTTGTATCGCGCGTTACTTGCCGGGGGCAATTTACAAGCCGCCGATCTGTCAGCCTCGGTGTTAGTGGAGGCTAACTTGGTGGGGGCGAATCTCAAGGAAGCCAATCTTTCTTGGGCTAATTTAACGGGAGCCAATCTCACGGGGGCGAATCTCACGGGAGCCAATTTGGAAGGAGCAAACTTGATGGGCGCTAATTTACAGCGCTGCAATTTGCAATCAACCCAGCTCAATAATGCGTGTCTGGTGGAAACGCAGATGGATGAGAGCAGTTGGGATATTGCCCGCGCCAAGGGGGCTTTCTTTTCTTGGGAGCAATACCAAGCTTACAGTCAAGCGATCGCCACTCAAAGTATTAAAGAAGAACCCACGACGGATTCTTCTGGGGATGATGCCACATCAGTTTTACCGATTGAAATGGCTGAAGATGAGCCGGTAGCGGTTCCCTCTTCAAGCACCCTCAGCGAAGAGGATATCGATGCGGAAACCGTCGTCTATCGCCCGCCTTTGAGCGACGAGACGCGCGCTTTAGAGTAGACTGCGGCGATCACTCTGACGGGCTGGTAGCAACCTGTCCGTTAGCTTTGGAGGGCGATCGCTTCTCGGCGGGGAGATTCACCGTTAACTCTTGAGCGACTTCCTCAGAGAGAATGCAGTCTAAAATCAGTTGCCAATCTCCCGTTGCGGTTAAGTCAAATCGAGTCATTTCGGCTTTCGCTTCGGCCAACTCTTTAATCGCTTTGGCAAAGGCTTTATCTTCAATGAGGGCGCATTGTTCCTCCGTGAGATATTGCTGTCCGGAGGGGTCGAAAATCAGCCGCAACAGGTCTGCGTAGGGTAAGGCCGCTTGATGGGCCTTGGCTAGGGCTGTCGCTAGCCGCGCTTTGGCGATCGCTTCGGCCGCCCCATTTAAAATGGCTTCAATCTCCGTACGCTTTTCGGCGGGAATGCCTTCTAAATCGATAGCGGCGTCAGATGTTCCGGTTTTTCTTGCCACAATAAAATCCTCTGGGATATGAATAATATTTTGCTCAACGGATAAGCCATTGGGAAAAGCAAAGGGATAGCGATCGAAGGGGGGCAACTCCTCTTCAAACCGCCGTTCTAGCTCAAATTTGGCTTGTTCTCGACTCGCGGGAGAGTCTTCACCCCCAAAGGCGATCGCCACCAGGTAAGCCCCCTGGCTGGGAACTTCAGGATCGTCGAGGGCGACATAAACTAACTGCTGTTTGCGACGAGTCTTCAACGTTACTTTGAAGATTAGATCAACACTTCAGGTTTATCACAAAAGGGTTCCCGGCGCGATCGGCACAATTCCCGGCACCTCGCCCCCCAACATAGCCCCCTTAATATCCCAAAACGTTGCTCCATGCCGCGCCATAACTTGTGCTAACTCCATTTCTGCCCGACGCGGTAGCATCGTTTTCCACGATCGCAAGGCTTCGATCGTATTGCCCAACAGTCCCCCTTGGCGATGGGCGGCCAGATATTCGCGATCGCCGCGCCAGCCTTTTGGCACATATCCTAACGGAATTAACATCCGATCGAGGACATCTTTGAGCAACGTATCTAAACGTTGGAAGCGTTGGGCATCAAAACTTTGGGAATTGTCCTGCATCCAGCGTCGAATCGCCGGATCGTTGAGAACTTCAGCATCTAAGCGATTGATAGCCGCAAACAAGGACTGACAGGAATCTTTAACGCAGGAAGTGGCAGGCGTCACCACCGAAGCCCCATTTCCCGGCCCGGTGCGATAGCGGGCGCAGGTAAACGCCAGTTCCTGTTCAATGGTTTTGAGCGGATCGAAAGTGCGATCGCCCAATTTATAAGGCACCGTAAACTCAGGCATCCGCAGCATCACCTCAGAAATCGGTACCGTATACATCCAGCCGCGCTTCAGACTGCCCACATAAGCGTGCCAGCGAATGGCCCCAGAAATAATACCTTCCTTGTTATGGGCGTACACCTGACGATGAACCAGATCGAAGCGCAAATGACCTGTAAATTCATCGCGAATCACTTTCGCAAACCCAAAGGAAAAATGTCCCGGTGCCAGTCCTAACGGGGGATTATTCCCCCTAGGGCCGCCCCGCCAGCCAAAGGTATGGATCGTTAAGGCGACATCGTTAAGATACCAAAGTTCGCGGGTTCGTCTCTCGCGTAGGGCAGCCGTCCGTTCTGAAGCCGCCAGAACCTTGTTATTGTTATCTACTAAGGTTTTTTCAATCCGACGTTGGGGCAAATTTTGCCATTTAGAAGCCACATAATAATCTTGCGTTTCCTGGCGTCCTGTCGTCATTTGGGTTGCGACCAGTTGCATCGCTTCTAGCGGTTCTAGGGCAGCAACGACAAAAGTCCCCTGACTGTCAGAATGACCGTAGATATACCAACCCCCCCGCATTCAGCGGCGATTTTTCAATATTCACCAGCGAACTCTGTTCCACAGTCTGTCCGCTACGGATCGCCCCCGCATCCGGACAGGAAACAATCTCTTCGGGGCCGTTAAAGGCTTTGCTGGCGGGGTTATAGTGCCTAACCCGATAGCGCCGATCTCCCGCCGGGCCAACGAAAGTCACCAAACCCTTTGTCACCCCAGCAATTTGATAGGGTTCGTCTCCAATGCTGAGAACCCAACTATTGCCTTCCTGAGTGGCGCTAATTACATTGAGTTCAACCTGCACGTCATCATCCGGACGCGCCCCTGCTAGGGATTCTAGGGGGCTAACTTTCTGCCACCCGTCGAGGCGTTTGGGATGGATTGCTTGGGTTTTTTCAATGCTATTGTAGGTGGTGCTGTCGAATTTGAGGTCAAGAGTGGCCCGCGACAGCCAGAGCGTATGGTGGGAGGTGGAATGCCACTTCACCCATGCTTGTTTCCCCACCAGAAAGCGATGGGAAGATGGCGCATTTTGAATTTGGATAAAGACCCCCCCGTCGGGTTTTCGTTGGGAAGGTTGGGGTAAAATTAGCCGCCCACTCCACGGCGCGATTGGACGGTAAAGGTTACTGATGGGATTATTCATAATCAATGTATTCCTATTCAGGCTTCCGGGAAGGGTTAGTTCAACGGTTGGTTGGTGGATTCAGGATCTCAGGAGGAAGGGTCTGCCCGTACAATTGAGGGAAGCAACGATCGATCCTCACTATGCTGCCAGTTAACGAAGCCGAAGCCATTATTCTCAACGAAGCTCAACCGATGGGCGTTTCCGATACTGAAATCGTAGATCTTTGGGAAGCAGTCGGGCGAGTTGTTGCAGTTCCCGTTACCAGCCGGTTGGATTTTCCTCACTGGGATAACTCGGCGATGGATGGATATGCGGTGCGCTATGCGGATGTGAGTCAGTGCAGTGCTGAAAATCCAACAATTTTAGACATTATTGAGGAAATTCCGGCAGGCTATGCCCCGCAAATGGCGATCGCGCCCAGACAAGCCGCCCGCATTCTTACGGGTTCGATGATGCCATCCGGTGCAGATACGGTGGTAATGCAGGAAAATACCCGTACCGAGGGTTCGCAAGTTTATATTTTGACAGCGCCGAGTCAGCTAGGGGCGTTTGTTCGCCGCCAAGGGGAGTATTATCAGGCCGGAGCGCCTTTGCTCGATCGCGGTACGCTATTGTCTGCGCCGGAAATTGCCGTATTAGCGGCGGCGCAATGCGTGCAGGTTTCGGTGTTTTCTAAGGTGCGGGTGGCGATTATTTCGACGGGCAGCGAGTTAGTCAGTCCCGATCGACCGCTGCAACCGGGTCAGATTGTAGACTCGAATCAGTATGCGTTGGCGGCGCTGATCGAGCAGGCGGGCGGGGTGCCGCTGATGTTGGGGATTGTGCCCGATAACCCCCAGGCGATTCGAGAGGCGATCGCAGAAGCAACCCAAATCGCTGATATTATTCTCTCCTCTGGAGGGGTGTCAGTGGGCGATTACGATTATGTCGATAGCGTGCTGGCTGACTTGGGGGCTAAGGTGCATTTTCATCAAGTCGCGATTAAACCGGGGAAACCTTTGACGTTTGCGACGTTTTCCCAATCGATGCAGCCGGAAGGCCGTTCTGTTTTATATTTTGGTTTGCCCGGAAATCCGGTTTCAGCGTTGGTAACAGCTTGGCGGTTTGTGGTTCCGGCGCTGAAAAAGCGTTCTGGACTGGCAGCGGGTTGGCAGCCGAAATGGGCGATCGCGCGATCGCGTCAGCCCCTCAAATCCGATGGACGGCGAGAAACCTATTTGTGGGGTCAACTGATACCGACTCCCCAAGAGAGTGAGTTTGAACTCGCTACCGGCTCTCACAGTTCGGGGAACTTGATTAACTTAGCACGGACGAATGCTTTAGCCGTTCTCCCAGTCGGGGAAACGCAGGTTAAGCTAGGGGAAAGAGTCAAAGTTCTCTATTTCTAGTTCAGGTCATCAACCACATTGGATTCGAGCTAGACAGGTATCGGATTGACTCAACTGAGGAAATCCGCTAGCGCATGATTTCAAGAGCTTAACCCTAGTAAAGATCGGTAGAGGAAAGGTTAACTTAATTACCAGGAGCGGCTTAAGTGCTGGCTCTTAAATGAATAGTTTGCTGAGGAATAGACATGAAACCTGGAATCTTGTGGACTACAGCACTGCTTTTGACGTTCGGTACATCTACCTCGGCTTTGGCGATTAACCCCGATCACGTTAAGCTATTGCTGGCAACTAAGGCGTGTACGGGTTGCGATCTCAGAGGGGCCAGTTTTGAAGGCATGGATTTGCGCGGTGCGAATCTGGCAGGGGCAAATTTAGAAGATGCGCGGCTGCGAAGCACCAATCTTGAGGGCGCAAATCTGGCAGGTGCAACTCTGGAACGGGCGAATTTAGAGCGCGCTAGACTGCGAAATGTGAATTTTAGCAACACGACTCTGCGCCGCACGAATCTGGCTAGAGCCGATTTAGAACGCGCAACGCTTCAGGGTGCGCGATTGGGGGATGCGAATTTACCAGGGGCGAATTTGCGACGCGCCGATCTCAGATCGGCCGATCTCAGAGATGTGGTTTTGTTAGACGCGAATTTAGAACGGGCAAACTTAGAACGCGCCAATCTGGATGGGGCGGATTTACGCCGCGCCAATTTGAGCAATGCTAACCTCCGACGCGCCAATACGCGGGGGGTGAGAACGGATGGTGCTAATTTGAGTGGGGCGGATCTGAGCAATACGGATCTGGCTCGCGATCGCGATCGCCGCACCAGCGATGGCGATTGGCGTTGGGACGATCGCCGCACCAGCGATGGCGATTGGCGCTGGGATGATGGTCGCAGTTCTGACAGCCGCAGCCGAGTTCGCCTGGAGTTTATTTCGGAAACTCGCGATAACGTGCGCGTTGAGATTGTTGGCAATTCGACTCGCCAAACGCTTTCTTTCTCTGGAAACCAAACGCGGCGTTCTTTGGATGTTCCTCCCGGAAATTATGAGTTACGTTTTATTGAAGGGGGGCGCAATCGGGTTTGGCGTTCGGGTTCTTTAGATACGGGACGAGCCAGTCGGTTAGCGGTAATTTTTAATCAATCCGCGCAACGGGTTGAAATTGAAGATCCCTCTCGCAGCGGCAGCCGTTAATCAGGGAGAGTTAGCGCGATCGCCCAATTGCAATATTTAATACTATTTTTGGTTTGTCTTAACAAGAAACCCCTTTTTTATGGGGAGGTTTTCAGTAAAATCCGAAGTTGAATCTCTTCATTGACTCTAAAACCAATTACTGCTAAAATTATCTTGGTAAATTAGTACCCAGTCAGCCGAATCAACCCTGTCGATCGTAACGTGCGATCGCGCAGTTTAAAGGAAGAGCGGAGGAACCAAGTGTCCTAAACGGGGCGTATCTCAAATCCAATTAAGGAGTCGATCCTTAAGGAGAGAGGGGGATCTTCCAACCCTAGCCCGTCAGCTAACTTCGTAGGCAATGGAAGAAGATTGAAGAGACAGCATTTTCACAAAAAAATGACCTGCACTCGTCAGCTTCTCTAGACTGAGATTAAACGTGCAACCCTAATTGCCTGACAAAACATGGCTAGGTTAGGTCAAGCTTGAGGCAACCTAACACAACACCCAAAAGAGTTGTCAGTCAACCCGCGTACAACCGCATCCCTCTGAATTGTTCAAACTCAAGAGAGATTCGATTGACATTTCTTTAGGTGGCTCGGCAGATAGTATACCCGATCGACAAACGTTCTTTCCCAAAAAGATACGCTCGCCGATCGATCTTGCATAATTGACGTAGAAAGGTGCTATGGAAAACTGGTCTTCTCTCGTTGCAACGGTAACGTTCATTAGCGTCATCGTCTTAATCATGACTGAGTGGATGCACCTTACCATTGCAGCTTTTTTAGGTGCATTGCTTCTAGTTTTCACCCATGTCATGACCTTAACAGAGGCCATTGGCTATATCAGTAATAGCTACTCAACCTTAGCACTCTTTTTTGGTGTAATGGTCATTGTGAGAGCCTTTGAGCCGACCAAAATCTTTGAATACCTAGCCACTCAAATTGTTATTTTAGCCCAAGGTCAAGGCAAGCGACTCTTATTAGGAATTGTAGCCATTACAACGCCAATTTGTGCGGTTTTACCGAATGCAACAACCGTCATGTTGCTAGCACCGCTAATTCCGCCAATGGCCGAAGAAATTGGCGTTGATTTTGTGCCCTTGCTCATCTTAATGGTGTTTGTCGCCAACAGCGCTGGACTATTAACCCTAGTTGGAGATCCAGCAACTTTTATTGTCGGCGATGCAATTAATATCAGTTTCGCCGACTACTTAACCCGTCTCAGCTTGGGGGGACTGCTGGCTATTATTGCAGTCACCGTCACTCTCCCCTTTGTCTTTCGGCAAATTTGGCATAAAAATCTAGATAACCTGAATAAACTGCCTCATCCTCAAATCAATCACCCGCGAACATTAGCAGTCGGTAGCTTAATTTTTGCCTTCGTTCTACTCTTTTTCACCATTGGCGAATCTCTCCCCATTCCCATTTCTCCAGCAGCCGTTGCTTTGATGGGGGCTGCTTTAGCGATGCTGCTCGCCCATCACAGTAAAATTGATACCGTCAATCATATTTTGCGCGATTTAGATTGGAGTACGCTGATTTTCTTTATGAGCGTTTTTGTGCTGATTGGCGGGTTAGAAAAAACAGGCGTAATTGCTGGACTTTCTAACGTCCTAGCAGTTATCTTGCAACAAAATATTGCAGTTGGCTCCATTTTGCTGTTGTTTATCGTCGGCTTGCTGTCCAGTTTGGTGCCAAATATTCCTTTAGTGGTTGCAATGGTTCCTTTGCTGAAACAATATCTCGTCAATGTGGGATTAGCCGGATCGGAAATTCTACCTTCTAACTTTTCTGGACAACTTCCACCCGCAGTTTTACCCCTGTTTTATGCCATGATGTTTGGTGCAACCCTAGGGGGGAACGGTACCTTGGTGGGAGCATCTTCTAATATTGTTGCTGCTGGAATTTCTGAATTGCATGGTCGGCGAATTTCATTTAGAACATTTCTCAACTACAGTATTCCCATTGCATCCATTCAGCTTGTTGTGGCGGCTCTCTACGTTACCTTCCGATTTTTGCTCTAGGCTTGCTCTCAAGCATTGCTGGCTCTGCTAAAGTTTGAGAATATCAAATACGGTATTTAAAGCTTAAATTGCAATGACGGCAACTCTCAATCCCAACTCTAATCTTGGACTGACCTCTCGTTTAGTCAATGGTATCTTAGCCATTAAGCCTCTCGCTGACCTGGCGAAACACCGAGCGCGGACAATGATGATTCAGCGGGCCGAAAAGATTGGCGTACCGTGGCGTCAGCAGGTAGAAACGCTGCGCGCTCATGACTGGGAAGGGGAATTCGCAGCAGTCCAAAATTCTCAATTGCGCTATCCCGATTACTATGTCACCTCTTTCCATGCTTATGAGGAAGGAAATCTGAGTTGGGATGCGGCTTTAGAGGTGGAAGTTGCAGCAAAAGCCGTTCATGCGGGAATTTGGAAAGATGCAGGCGCTCAAGGGGATGCAAAACTCCGCCAAAGCTATCACGACTTGCTGCAAGCTCATCTGTCTCAACCGCCCCAAGATATTCTAGATCTCGGCTGTAGTGTGGGAATGAGTACGTTTGCCCTGCAAGCGCTTTATCCCCAAGCCAAGATTACTGGGATTGATTTATCGCCTTATTTCCTATCTGTGGCTCGGTACAGTCAAACTCAGTCCCAACTTCAGGGGATTAACTGGGTTCATGCGGCGGCGGAAAGTACCGGCTTACCGGATGCGTCGTTCGATCTGATCTCGATTTTCTTAATGTGTCACGAACTGCCCCAGTCTGCAACCCGGCAAATTTTCCAAGAAGCGCGGCGCTTGTTGCGTCCTCAAGGGCATCTGGCGATTATGGATATGAATCCTCAGTCGGAAATTTATGCCAAAATGCCCTCTTATATCTTGACGTTGCTCAAGAGTACGGAACCTTATCTCGATGAGTATTTTACGCTGGATATTGAGGAGACGCTGGTGAGTACGGGTTTCCAGTCTCCTAAGATTATTCCTAATAGTCCGCGCCACCGGACGGTGATTGCTCAGGTTCAAGACGCGTAAAGTTTAGTAAACTTTTTGGCGTAACTTGCATAAAAACAGGGCTTTTTTACCGATATAAGGATGGCAGCTTATTAATTGCCAATAGACCGAACTGAACGAAGTGGAGATCGGTATAGTTCGGATCTGAAGCTAGCAACCGGATAGAAGGGTGATGTAGGCGATGCATCGCCCTTCTTTTTACCCACAAAAAAGTAGCCCTAGGGCTACTTTTACAGGAGAAATTCAGCAGAATTCAGCCGCTTACGAGGCAACTTTCGCCGCTGTGCGGGGTCTGGTGCGGGCTGATTTGAGGGGTGAGAGTTCTGGCACTTGCATTAACAGAACGACGAGGGGATTGCTTTGTAGTTCGCGACGAATGAGTTTGTTCAATTCTAATTCGAGAATGGCTTTGAGTTTATCCCAGTCGATATCGCGATCGCCATTGGCAAAGTTGGCCGAAAAGTCGGGCGCGCGATCGCTCAAAATGGTTTCAATGACTTTGGTAATCATGGCTTGCAGTTGCGCTTTCTCCACTGAAGTCACCACCCCGCGCAGGTGGACTTCGGGTGTCGCCACTAACTGACATTCCCAGTTCACGGTGGCTGCAACGGTCACAACGCCATCTTCGGCTAACTGCTGGCGTTCCTTGAGAATATTGTCGTGGAGAATGCCGGAGCTATCCACTAATTCAATCCCAGACTGGACTTTCCCAGCGACTTGAATGGAGTTTTCCGTCAGTTCAATAATGTCGCCATTATCGATAATCACCATATTCTCTGGCGGAACGCCCATATTTTTCGCGGTTTCGGCGTGTTTTACCAGCATTCGGTGTTCGCCGTGGACGGGGACAAAAAACTTCGGTCGCGTTAAGGCGATCATCAGTTTCTGGTCTTCTTGACAGCCGTGTCCGGAAACGTGAATGCCTTTATCTCGACCATAAATCACATTCGCGCCTTGGATCATCAGTTTGTCGATGGTGTTAACCACGCTGATGGTGTTCCCCGGAATGGGGTTAGCGGAGAAGACAACGGTATCTCCAGGGCGAATTTGCACCTGACGGTGTTCTTTGTTGGCGATCCGCGTCAAGGCTGACAGGGGTTCGCCTTGCGATCCGGTGGTGAGGATCAGGACTTTCTCGTTGGGGAGATGGCGAATGGTATGGAGGGGTTGGATTAAGTCGTCGTCATACTTGACATAACCCAAGTTTCGGGCAATGGCGATCACATTCAGCATGGAGCGTCCCAAGACTGTCACCACGCGGTTATGTTTTTTCGCCAAGCTCAAAATGATGTTGAGGCGATGTACCGAGGAGGCAAAGGTTGTCACCAGCAACCGACCGGGAGCTTGGGAAAATACGCGGTCTAAGTTGGGATAAACTGAGCTTTCGGAGGCGGTATACCCCGGAACTTCGGAGTTGGTGGAGTCGCTAATTAAACAAAGGACGCCTTTTTCGCCATGTTCTGCGAGTTTTTGTAGGTCAAACCGTTCGCCATCAACGGGGGTGTGGTCGATTTTGAAGTCTCCGGTGTGAATGACAACGCCCAGGGGGGTATGCAACGCCACGGTGAAGCTATCGGCCATTGAGTGGGTATTGCGAATAAATTCGGCAAAGAAGGAACTCCCCACTCTCACCAAGTCGCGGGGGCTGACGGTGCGAAGTTCGGTGCGATCTGCGACGCCGGCTTCTTCGAGTTTGCGCTCTAGCAAGGCCATTGCTAAACGCGGTCCGTAAATGACGGGGATTTCAAATTGCTTGAGGTGGTAGGCAATGCCGCCAATGTGGTCTTCGTGACCGTGGGTGACGATCATGCCTTTGATGCGATCGCGATTTTCTCGCAAGTAGGTCATGTCTGGCAAGACAATATTGACGCCGTGCATCCCGTCTGTGGGGAAGCCTAACCCGGCATCGAGCAGAATCATTTCATCTTCGTATTCAAAAATGCAGGTGTTCTTGCCAATTTCATGCAAGCCGCCGAGAGGAATAATTTTGAGTTTTGATTGATTAACGCTTTTGGTCATTAGTTGTGTATCCTGATAATCCACAAGTGGGTTGAGTGTTATGAGAAATCGAGGGTCATAGGTCGGTTGCCTCTGTAGGCTTGGTGAATGACCGATGACGGAAAACTCAGCAAAAAATATTCAGTTGTTCGCAAAGGTTAGGCTTCAGAGCAACTTCAGATCGGCTAAAACTGCCTTGAGGGTGTCGCTCAGATCCGGATCGGGATCGCAAAGGGGTAAACGCGGAGAACCTACATCCCAACCCTGAAGCTTGAGGGCCGTTTTGAGGGGAATCGGATTTGTGGTGATAAATAGGGCTTTGAATAGGGGGAGGAGTTGAAGATGAATGTCAGTTGCCGCTTGTACTTGACCGGCAAAAAAGGCTTGAATCATGTCTTGCAGTTGCGGGCCGACCAGGTGGGAAGCCACGCTGACGACGCCTTGACCGCCGACCGCCAGTAAGGGTAAAGTCAGCGAGTCATCTCCAGAGTAGATGGCAAAATCTGAAGGTGTAATTCGGCGAACTTGACTCACTTGATCGAGACTGCCGCTAGCTTCTTTGATCCCTACGATATTGGGGATTTCTGCTAGACGCGCTACGGTTTCCGGTTGGAGATTTTGTCCAGTCCGTCCAGGAATATTGTAAAGGATGATGGGGAGATCGGGGGTAGCTTTGGCGATCGCCGCAAAGTGTTGATATAACCCTTCCTGGGGCGGCTTATTGTAATAGGGTACCACCTGCAAGCTGCCATCTAACTGAAGTTTATGGGCTTTTTGCGTAGCGGCGATCGCCTCAGTCGTGGAATTTGACCCAGTGCCAGCAATCACCTTTGCCCGACCGGCAACCGCCTTTTGCACCACCTGAAAAAGCTGATACTCTTCTTCCCAGGTTAAGGTCGGAGACTCGCCCGTCGTACCGCAGACCACCAACGCATCCGAACCTCGATCCGCCAATTGCGAGGCTAGTTTTTCAGCCACCTCATAGTTAACCGCGCCATCTTCACGGAAAGGCGTCACCATTGCGGTCAGAACTCGTCCAAAATCGCTCACACTCGCACTCACTCCTCGTCATTAAACTGGTTAGGGGTTCTCATTCGCACCGTTCCCAAGCGCGACCTTTAATTTCACACCGTCGCGACTTCCCGTTTTTTCAGCAAATTGCGCTCGATCAACAACTCCGCAATTTGTACGGCGTTCAACGCGGCCCCTTTGCGAATTTGGTCGCCACACAACCACAGTTCTAACCCACAAGGATGAGAAAGATCTTGGCGAATTCGACCGACTAACACATCATCTTCCCCCGTCGCATCAATCGGCATCGGGAAATAATTGGCTTGCCAATCTTCGACTAACTTAACGCCCGGAGCCGAGCGCAAAATTTCCCGCGCTTGCTGCGGCGAAAAAGGTTCGCTAAATTCTAGGTTAACGGCTTCTGAGTGCGCCCGCAGTACAGGAACCCGAACGCAAGTGGCCGTAATTCTCAGATCGGCCGTCCCAAAAATCTTGCGCGTCTCATTGAGCATCTTCATTTCTTCCTCACAATAGCCCTGCTCAGTGAGCTTGGAGTTGTGAGGGAACAAATTAAACGCCAAAGGATAGGGAAAAGCCTCTGTTTGCGGTTCTGCCCCATTTAAAATGGCTTGGGCTTGGTGCTTGACTTCCTCCATCGCCCGCGCCCCAGCACCGCTAGCCGATTGGTAGGTTGCCACCACAATCCGCTGAATCGGTTGAACGCGATGGAGCGGCCAAATGGCCACACTCATTAAAATGGTCGTACAGTTCGGGTTGGCAATAATCCCTTGATGTTGGTCGGCTGCCTCTGGGTTAACCTCTGGCACCACCAGCGGGACTTGCGGGTCCATACGAAAGGCGCTGGAGTTATCCACCACCACTGCCCCGGCTTCAACTGCCTTAGACGCCCAAGCCTTAGACGTGGAAGCCCCAGCAGACGCTAAAACAATGTCAATATCTTTGAAGCAGTCTTCGCTGACGGCTTCAACGGGTAGCTCCTCGCCCTGAAACGTTAAGGTCTTGCCCGCAGAACGGGGAGACGCGAGCAACTTCAAATCTGCTAGCGGAAATTGCCGAGCAGCCAGCAACTCCAGCAACTCTGTGCCAACGGCACCTGTCGCACCCAAAATGGCGACTTTGTAAGACTGAGGCAAACGATTTTCCTCCTGTTAATAAGCTTGAACTATTTAAGGCAAATTCAGAAAAATTAGAATATTAACCAACTTTGGGGCTTGATTTGTATAGTTTTCCGATTCTAGCAGGTTCAGCGGGAAGGCTGGAGACAATTAAAAGGGAAAGCCAGTGCAAATCGAAAAACAATTGCAAGACCTCGCACAATCCCAAGCTCCCAACTGTATGATAAAAAAGCAATGTGGTGATGTTAAACCGTCACAAGCACCAAAATCAAGTTAGCCAAAACATTTAGTTGTCATCAGACTCGAAGAACCGATGAAAGTTACCCAGGAAAAATTGCCTCAGAGCCAGATGGGGCTGGAAATTGAAGTCCCAGCCGAGATGTCCAAACAAGCGTACGATCGCGTAGTCCAAAATATGATCCGCTCGGCGAACATTCCTGGGTTTCGTAAAGGCAAAGTTCCCCGTCAAGTGGTCATGCAGCGGTTTGGGGCAAGAAACCTCAAAGCGGCTGCGGTAGAAGACTTGATTCAAAAAGTCCTGCCAGAAGCTATTGAGCAGGAAAAAATTCAAGCCATTGGCAATTATCAGTTGCGCTCTGACATGGAGAGCTTGATTGAAGCCTACGAACCCGGTCAACCCCTAACCTTTTCGGCGGCTGTCGATGTTCCTCCGGAAGTAACGCTTAACCAATATACAGGGCTGACGGTTCAGGCAGAAGAGGTGAAGTACGATGCAGGTAAAGTCGATCGACTGCTAGAAGAACAACGTCAGCGACAAGCAACGCTGATCCCGGTTGAGGGTCGTCCCGCTTCCCTGGGCGATGTTGCCTTGGTCGATTTTATGGGTTACACCCACTCTGAAGACGGCGAACTGCAAGAAATCCCAGGCGGGCAAGCTGAAGATTTTGAAATTGAGCTAGACCAAAACCGTTTTATTCCCGGTTTTGTGGATGGCATTCTTGGGATGAATCCAGGCGATACAAAGGAAGTCATCGCCCAGTTTCCCGAAGACTACCCCCAAGAAGAGGTCGCTGGCAAGTCCGCTCAGTTTCAAATCACGCTCAAAGAACTCAAAGAGAAAGAGCTACCCGAACTTGATGATGAGTTTGCTCAAGAAGTCAGCGAGTTTGAAACCCTAGAGGAATTGCGCGCCTCTTTAGAAAAACGCTATCAAGACGAAGCCAACAGCAAAACCAAGGAGAATAAAGAGCGATCGCTCCTTGATGAACTCCTCAATCATATTGAAGTCGAAATTCCCGAAAGCATGATTCAGCGCGAGGTAGACTCCATGCTGACTCAAACCGCCATGCAACTGGCCAACCAAGGTCTGGATATCAAGCGCCTCTTCACGGCAGAATTAATTCCCCAACTGCGCGAGCAAAGCCGCCCGGAAGCCCTCAAACGGATCAAACGCGCCCTCACCTTAGCTGAAATTGCCAAACGCGAATCCCTCAGCGTTGAAGCAGAAGCCATTGACGCTAAAGTGCAAGAAATTATGACCGAATACGCCGGACGGCAAGAACTCGACCCCGAACGCTTGCGCGAAGCCGTAGAAGACGACTTGATCAAAGAAAAAATCCTCACCTGGCTAGAAGAGCATTGCACGGTAGAACTCGTTCCAGAAGGCACCTTAAAGTCTGAGGAAGACGAGGAAACAATCGAAGAGACAGAAGTTGAGGAAGAACTCGCCCCTTCAACAACCGCAGACTCGTAAAAGCCTCCCCTGCTGACTGGACGATCGATCCGCTAGGATTGATTGGCATTCCTCGCAGGGGTCTTTTTCAGGATTTCCCCCCAGAGACTAGCGGATTAAGGCATAATGATCGCAGATAGAAGTCTTAAAAATTTCTAGCTCTAAGATTTAATTGAGTGCATTAAACCGTCTTGAGACTTGGCTGCTGAAACGATAACTCCTATGCTTGTATCCCGCACCCCTTATCACCAATCAATCGAGAGCTTGAGCCAATTTGAGATTGACTCTTCAGTCGCGCCCCAGAACGTGATTCCAATGGTGGTCGAACAATCTGGTCGTGGCGAACGAGCCTTTGATATCTATTCTCGATTGCTCCGAGAACGGATTATCTTTCTTGGCACCGCAATTGACGATGCTGTAGCAGACTCCGTTGTGGCTCAGTTGCTCTTTTTAGAAGCAGAAGATCCCGAAAAGGATATTCAACTTTACCTAAACTCTCCAGGCGGCTCAGTAACAGCAGGGATGGCCATCTACGACACCATCCAACAGATTCGCCCGGATGTTGTCACCATCTGTTTTGGCTTGGCTGCGAGTATGGGAGCTTTTCTCCTCGCCGCAGGGACAGCAGGTAAGCGAATGTCGCTGCCGAGTTCTCGAATCATGATTCACCAACCCCTCGGTGGCGCTCAAGGTCAAGCGGTTGATATTGAAATTCAGGCTAGAGAGATTCTTTATCATAAGAGTACCTTAAATCGCTTGCTAGCTCACCACACCGGTCAGCCGTTGGAAAAGATCGAAGCTGATACAGAACGCGATTTCTTCATGTCGGCCCAGGAAGCCAAAGACTATGGTCTGATCGATCAAGTCATTACCCGGCAAAATCTTCCGACGTCGGCCGATCCTCTAACCGCAGTGAAATGAGAGGCAGAGTATGTCTAAATATGACTCCCATCTAAAATGTTCATTCTGTGGCAAATCTCAAGAACAAGTTCGCAAATTAATCGCGGGACCGGGAGTCTATATCTGCGATGAATGCGTTGAGTTATGCAACGAAATCCTAGACGAAGAGTTATTTGACTCAAGTTCCGCATCCCATTCCGGCACCGCCCGTCGGGAACCGCCACCCCAGAAGCGGAAAACGCGCACGGCGAACCTTTCGTTACATCAAATTCCCAAACCTAAAGATATCAAAAAGTACTTAGACGAGCATGTCATTGGTCAGAACGAGGCGAAAAAAGTTCTGTCCGTTGCCGTGTACAATCACTACAAGCGATTGAGTTACGCTCAGTCGAAGGGGAATGCTAAGGGGGGATTTGATGATGCAGTGGAACTGCAAAAATCGAATATTCTCCTAGTCGGTCCCACAGGTTGCGGCAAGACATTGTTAGCCCAAACCTTGGCAGAAATGCTAGATGTCCCGTTTGCAGTTGCGGATGCCACAACGCTGACTGAGGCCGGGTATGTGGGCGAGGATGTGGAAAATATCCTGCTAAGGTTGCTTCAGGTTGCGGACTTTGATGTCGAAGAAGCCCAGCGCGGAATTATTTATATTGACGAGATTGATAAAATTGCGCGCAAGAGCGAAAACCCCTCCATTACTCGCGATGTTTCGGGTGAAGGCGTTCAACAAGCGTTGTTAAAAATGCTAGAGGGGACAGTCGCTAATGTTCCTCCCCAAGGCGGACGCAAACACCCCTATCAAGATTGCATCCAAATTGATACCAGCAATATCTTGTTTATCTGTGGTGGCGCTTTTGTGGGCTTAGATAAGGTCGTGATGCAGCGCAGCGGTAAGCGCTCTATTGGCTTTATTCAAGGCAATGAGAATGCGTCCAAGGATAAACGAGCGGCTGATATTCTGCGGAATCTAGAACCGGAAGATTTAGTAAAATTCGGGATGATTCCAGAGTTTATCGGTAGAATTCCCGTGGCGGCAGTAGTCGATCCTCTCGATGAAGAGTCTCTGACGGAAATTTTGACGGAACCTCGCAATGCGTTGGTGAAGCAATATCAGAAATTGCTGAAAATGGACAACGTACAGCTTGAGTTTAAACCGGAAGCAACTAGAGCGATCGCCCAAGAAGCGTATCGCCGCAAAACCGGAGCGAGAGCATTACGCAGCATCGTTGAAGAATTGATGCTAGAGGTGATGTACGAGCTACCGTCCCGCAAAGACGTAACCCGCTGTACGATTACGAAGGAAATGGTTGAGAAACGTTCGACCGCAGAGTTGCTACTGCACCCCTCTTCTCTTCCCAAACCTGAATCTGCTTGATATTTTTGAGGAATCTCTCAAGTGCGGCTGGCGCAAACCTCCTGAGCTTCAACGCCTCGCAGGAGCAGTAGCGCCCTCACTTTTGGTCAGGGAACTCAAAACGTTTAATACACTGGATATGCCTTACATTTCAGTTCGAGGAGTTGAGCATTACTACGAGTGGATTAAAACCTCCCAACCCCACACTCACTCCTCTAAACCCGTGATGGTGTTTGTTCATGGTTGGGCGGGTTCTGGGCGGTATTGGCAAAGTACAGCAGAAGCACTCGCTAGCGATTTTGATTGCTTGCTCTACGATATGCGGGGGTTTGGGCGTTCTACGCGTTTGGTACAGCCTCCTCCCGTCTTTTCCTACGAGTTAGAAGAATACGCAGAAGATTTAGCGGCGTTTCTGGCCGCATTAGAACTCCCTAGCGTTTATATTAATGCCCATTCGATGGGTGCGTCTGTTGTTACTTTATTCCTCAATCGCTACCCTCAACAAGTGAAAAAAGCCATACTCACTTGTAGCGGCATTTTTGAGTATGATGAACAGTCTTTTACGACGTTTCACAAATTTGGCGGCTATGTCGTCAAGTTCCGCCCCAAGTGGCTGGGTAAAATTCCGCTGATGCATCGGTTCTTTATGGCTCGCTTTCTACATCGCAGCATTCCGTCACCCCTGAGTCAGGCTTTTTTAGAAGATTTTCTCCTAGCAGACTATGCGGCGGCGTTAGGGACGATTTTCACGTCAGTCAGCCAAAAAGCAGCGGAAATGATGCCTCAAGAGTTTGCGAAGCTTTCCGTTCCCGTGCTGCTAGTCGCGGGCGAATATGACAAGATTATCCCGGCTGCAATGGGTCAAATGGCCGCTAGTTTGAGTCCTTATGTAGAGTTTGCGCTCGTTCCTCAAACGGCTCACTTTCCCATGTTGGAAGATTCTTCGATGTATCTTAAAACGGTACAGGCATTTTTAGCCAAAGATTAATTGATTTCAAAGACCTCTCACCCACCGCAGCCCCTGCTGTTGGTGGGTTTCCCGTCGCCGAATTCGCTATAAAACTTTACAAAGTAATGAGACTTTAATATAACTTAACTTGAAGCGTGGGCGATCGCAGTTGCGGGAAATACGGAGTTTTCTCGCGATTCTTGTCCGTATCCCTACGTAAATTTGGATTGACCAGACAAAGATCTCGCAAAGTTTCAGTATAAGTACGTACAACTTTCCCAGCTCTCCCTAATCGAACCCCTTGGGAGTCAAACCCTTCAGGGGAGTGAAACCCTAGAAATTTAGAAAAATTTATCTAAGAATCACTATTTAAGACAGAAATTACGCATTTCTGCCTAAAGAGCGGCTCCTCATCTAAAAATTGACGATGACACCTTCGATTCCGCAGGGAACAGTATTAAGACAAAGATATCTAATCAGACAGATCCTAGGTCAGGGGGGTTTTGGGCGCACCTACCTCGCGATTGATTTAGAGCGTTTTAAAGAACCTTGCGTTCTCAAGGAACTCACCGTTCCTTATCAAGATCGAGCGTTATGGGAAAAAGCCCAAATTCTGTTTCAACGAGAAGCCAGTACGCTTTATCAAATTCAGCACGCTCAAATTCCTCGTTTTTGGGCTTCCTTTGAAGATAATCATCGTTTATTTCTGGTTCAAGACTTTGTAAGGGGCAAGTCTTACCGTCATTTATTGCAGGCTCGCCAACGACAAGGGCGTCACTTTTCCCCCAATGAAGTGTTGCATTTGCTCAATCAACTGCTCCCAGTTTTGAGCTACATCCACGAGCGCAAGATCATCCATCGCGATATCTCGCCAGAAAATATTATGTTGCAACTGCCGGGACAAAACTCGAATGCAAGCGCCTCGGCAGAAGTTCCCAGATTGCCTGTTCTGATAGATTTTGGGGCAGTTAAGGCAGCCGTTACGGCCTATTGCGGTACGCCTTTATCCCCTTCTTTAATGACCTGTATTGGCAAAGCCGGTTATGCCCCCCCGGAGCAATTGCAAACGGGTAAAGCGTATCCCCATAGCGATCTTTACGCCTTAGCCGCCACTTGTTTAGTCTTGTTGACCGGACAAGAACCTCAAACGCTTCTCGATAGTCAAACACTGACGTGGCAATGGCAGCAATACACTTCCTTAAACAAGCGCTTTGCAGCAATTCTCCATAAAATGTTAGCTTGGCAGCCGAGCGATCGCTATCAGAACGCCCAAGAAGTCTTAATCGACCTGCAATCGCTGCTTACTCCAGCACAGACCCGCCCTGCTCCTTCAACGCGGATTGCCACTTCCCCCGTAACTTCAACCCTGCTTTATCCGCCAACACCCGAATTAAGAACGCCAACTCAACTGGCTGCTCCTTCTGAACAAAATCTCTGGGCTAAATTAGGGATTGCGACGAGCATTGGATTAGTTGTGGCAACAGGTCTAGTTGTACCGCATCTGTGGCGACCTTGGAGCGCCCCCCAAACAGCCCATTCCGAACAATCTTCCGCAGTCTCCTCAAACCTTTTAGACGAGCCAACTCGCTCTTCTTGGTCTTTGAGTAAATCCCAAACCCTGGGCGGATCTCCGGCAAGTACCAGCAGCATGGCACAGCCGCAGCGTTTAGAATTTTTACCGGGTCAGAATGTGGCGATCGCGCGCGGAACGCTACAAGAATATACGCTCCAACCCTACCTGTTAAAAGCCGCCCAAGGTCAGATCGTCACAGTAACGCTAGAGGGAAGTGGCGTTGTGATGAACTTATTAAACTCTAACCAGCAAGGAATTGATGCCGCCGCTTATCAGACGCGCAGTTGGACGGGTCAAATTCCAGCCGACGATCATTATCTCATTCAAATTTTAGGCACGGGCAGCTATGCCTTAGAAGTGGCAATGACACCCGTTTCGAGAACCCTAGAGGCCCCAACCCAGCGCATTAAACTGGCTCGCGGCACCACGGGAACAACGGTAACAGGCAATCTTTCTCCCAATAAGATGCAGCGCTACCTGATTCAAGCCAGGGGCAAACAGATTATGGTGGTTAAGGTATTGCAGGGAGAGGCTCAAGTGAGTATTATCTCTCCAACTGGCGATCGCATCGGTGGCAGCAATAGCGAATCCCCCGATTGGCAAGGTCAGCTTCCCGTTGATGGGGACTATGCCATTGAAGTGTCGGCCCCAGGTGTGAGCGAATTTGCCCTAGCGCTGGACATCTATTAAGAGGTCATTCCTCTAAGAGCGAATCTTCAGTTGAAAGAGTCTCAGCAGTGGGTTCTTCTACAGAAGCACTCAGCGCTTTGACCACATAGGGTAGATAAGCACCTTGTAAACCGCGCTTAATCCGTTCGGGTGTTTCTGGAAAAACCACAAATAACGGACAAATCTCTTCAGCTTCTTCGCTCAGAATATGTTTATAGCGGGGTGGCATCAGCCATTCATAGCCTTGATCGAGCCAGACTTGTGTTTGTCGCCAACGTCCGAGAAAATCGGAAAAGTCTTCATGGGGGCGATGGATGAAAATAAAGATTTCGGGGCCGGTCTTAATTTTCCACTCCGGATCGCACAAAATTAAACTCACATCGCAGGGTAAAGTCGTTAACCCTTCAGGAGTATTCGCGTTTTGGTGGCGATGGCTGCTCGGTCGCAAGCGCACGACAGGTAGCGGAATCGAAATTAAACTTTCTTCCGGTCGGCGCATACTGGGGAGCATTTCTAGATAGGGACGATGCTGCTTGAGGAGGGCGATCGCCAAATCTTGATTGCTATACTCAGCGAGCAAAGATTCATAGTGAGATTTTTTAACAGGCATCTTTTTAAAAGAATATTTTTGACAAACATCAGGGTAGCAACCCTCTATTCAGATTGACTACCCTCTGCTAAACCCTAACCCCTAATTTGCGACTATCGCGTGCAAAATAGCTTTCGTCTTACAGCGATTCAAATACCTTAAACATCGGTAAATACATCGCCAGCAAAATTGAACCAACCATCCCCCCAATGACCACAATCATCAGAGGTTCCAACATACTCGTTAACCCTTTAATCGCTTGTTCTACTTCATCTTCGTAGAAGTCAGCCACCTTCATTAACATCTTGTCAATTTCCCCAGTTTCTTCACCAATACTAATCATTTGTACGGCCAAGATAGGGAAAACCTTTTCGCGATCCAGCGCAATACTAATCATCCCGCCGCCTTGAATCTCTTTGCGGGCCTCTTCCACCGCGTTAGCAATCACCTGGTTGCCTGCCGTATCGCGGACAATTTCTAAAGAGGTTAAGATCGGGACGCCCGCGCGGGTTAGCGTTCCAAAAGTTCGACAAAACCGAGCAGTTGCGGCCTTAGAAATCAAGTCGCCAAATAAAGGAAGTTTCAGAAAAATTCCATCGCAAACCACTCGACCCATTGGAGTTTTGTAATACTGCTTGTAGGCAATAAACAGCCCAAGCAGAATCACCACCAAAGTCACTGATTTCCTTGGATCGAGCAAGAACGCGCTAATCCCCAACATAATCTGAGTAAACAAGGGTAACTCTACCCCAATCTCTTCAAAAATTGCGGCAAAAGTTGGGATTAAAAAGATAGTCAGCGCTAAGAAAATAATGACAGCCAAGCTTCCCACGGTGGTTGGGTAAGACATCGCTGATTTCAATTGGTTTTGCAGGCGAGCAGAATCTTCGAGAAGTTTAGCCAAGCGGTTCAAAACTTCATCAAGTACCCCCCCAACCTCACCGGCTTGTACCATTGCCACGTACAAATTATCATAGCAAGCCGGATGCTTGCCCATTGCTTCGGAGAGGTTAGAACCTTCTTGAACTTCTGCTGAAATTTGCTTGAGCGCCTTTTTGAGCTTAGGGTTTTGACACTGATCGGTCAGAACGCTCAAACAGCGAACCATCCCCACGCCCGCATTCACCATTGCGGCGAATTGTCGAGAGAAAACCGCTTTATCCTTAACGGTGACAGAGGCTGTTGCGACTGCAAAAGCCTCGTTAAGTTCGTCAAGATTAATATTTTTGATGTCGAAGCTTTGCGCCTTTTTGAGATCGGCAACCGTTAAACCTCGTTCCCGTAATAAGGTGCGGGCTTCTCCCAGGGAATCAGCAGTAACTTTCTCTTTTTTAGCTTTTCCAGTATTATCTCGAACGCTAGCAATATACGTAGGCATGGCAGTTCCACATAAGTTGAGAAGTGGCGAAAGGGAGCTACTTGTTAGGGAGGTCTCCTAATCCTAAAGGACAAGACCCCCTAACTCACAACGATCGTCTCAGACTGACAAGGGGACTTAGTGAGCGCCAACTTTACCTTTTGCGCCCGAAGGGACTGCACCAATCAAGCGAGCCAATTCATCCGGTCGCGAACTCTTGGACATCGCATCTTCGTAGGAAACCTTCCCTTCGTTGTAAAGCCTTGCCAGACACATTTCCATTGTCTGCATTCCTAGTTTAGCCCCGGTTTGAATGGCCGAGTAAATTTGGGAAGTTTTACCTTCACGAATCAGGTTTGCGATCGCTGGGGTATTGACCATAATTTCTTGAGCCGCAACCCGTCCCCCGCCCATTTTAGGAACGAGGTTTTGCGAGCAAATCCCCACCAGCGATCCGGACATCTGAGCGCGGATTTGGGGCTGTTGAATGGGTGGGAAAACATCTAGCATCCGGTCAATGGTTCCCGCCGCCGAGTTGGTGTGTAAGGTACCAAAGACTAAGTGACCCGTTTCCGCCGCCGATACCGCCAAGCTAATCGTCTCTAAGTCCCGCATTTCACCCACCAGAATGATATCGGGGTCTTCCCGTAACGCTGCTTTCAGGGCGTTGGCAAAACTTTTGGTGTCTTCGCCCTTTTGGCGTTGGTGGAACAAGCTTTTGACATTGGGGAAAACATACTCAATCGGGTCTTCTACCGTCAGAATATGCTCGGCTCGCGTGCGGTTAATCATGTCCAGAATAGCCGCGAGGGTCGTCGTTTTCCCCGATCCAGTTTGTCCTGTCACCAGCACCATCCCTCTGGGACGTTCTGCGAGTTCCTTCATAATTTCAGGAACGCCGAGTTTCTCGAAATTAGGGATTTTGGATGCCAAGGCTCGCAAGCAGGCCGCAAAACAGCCGCGTTCGCGGTAAACGTTCACCCGAAACCGCGCTAAACCTTTTACCCCATAGGCGCAGTCTAGTTCCCAGTTTTGCTCCAGTTCTTTGCGTTGGGTGTTGTTAAGCATACTGAAGATCAACCGCTGGCAACCATGAGCGTCCATTTGCTCGCCAAACTGGGGTTGCGGGGTCAGCTTTCCGTGAATCCGGAAATAAATCGGCGCGCCTGCTTGAATGTGGATATCCGATCCTCCCTGCTCCACCAGGGACTCCATGACATCTTCAATCATTAATTCCATGTGGGTTTCTCCTTAGTTGTCATTTAGGAATCAGTCAGGCTCCTGTTCGGAGCCAGAAGGGTCGAAGCTTGTTTACTCGGTGAACCGAGGGGTCATGCAATAGGGACACTCTAACCATTCTTGTTGCAGGCCCGCACCGCAAGTTTTGCAGGTTAAGCCCACTTTTCGTTTGGCTTTGAGTTCAGCTTCTAAGCCGGTATCGGTATAGGTGACGCGTTCTACTTCTTCTAACGTTGTATCGCCGCGACGAACAAGATTCAAGCTATAGGCTAAAAGCGTTACCATGCCTTCTTCAACGGCGGTTTCTTTAATCCGTTCGGTGGGCGCGCCTTGGTTAATTAACATTTGCAGGGGTTCGGTGACGCGCAAGACTTCGTAAACCCCACAGCGTCCCTTATAGCCAACGCCACCACATTTCGGGCAAAGTTCGCCTTTGTCTTTGAGTTCGGCGCGTGCTTCTAGGGGGATGGTGTTGGCTTTGTAGAAGGTGATATGGGCTTCTTTAGAGGCAGATAAGCCGTAGCGAGCCAGTTCTTCGGGTTCGGGTTGGTAGGCGAGGCGACATTCGGAACAAACCCGACGCATCAGCCGTTGAGCGACAACGCCGAGTAAGGCACCGGAAACCATGAAGGGTTCAACGCCCATTTCATCGAGACGCGCGATCGCGCCGGAGGCGTCATTGGTGTGTAAGGTGGTTAAAACAAGGTGTCCGGTTAAAGCCGCTTCAATTGCCGTTTTTGCGGTTTCTTTGTCTCGCGTTTCACCCACCAGGATGATGTCTGGGTCTTGACGCAAGAAAGCGCGGAGAATATTAGCAAAGGTTAAGTCTTTTTCGCGAATCACCTGACATTGGGTAATCCCTGGCAGTGCATACTCAATCGGGTCTTCAGCGGTACTGATATTCACGCCCGGTTCGTTGCGTTCGGCCAAGATGGAGTACAGAGTTGTCGATTTCCCCGAACCTGTAGGACCTGTTACCAGAATCAGACCGAAGGGACGGCTTGCCATCTCTCGCACCAACTTCAGGGTTTCTGGGTCGGTAATCAGCTTATCAAGTCCCAATTGCGTTGAGGCGTTATCCAAAATCCGCAATACGATCTTTTCACCGTACCGGGAGGGTAAGCTGTTCACCCGGAAGTCTACGGTTCGACCTTGGAATACTCGTCGAATCCGTCCGTCTTGAGCTTGTCGGCGTTCGGCAATGTCTAAGTTAGAGATAATTTTGAAGCGAGAGGTGAGGGCTGGAATAATCTTTTTCGGCAGCCGATAGTATTCTTGGAGAACGCCGTCTTTCCGCATCCGAACTCGCATATCCTCTTCTTGCGGTTCGATGTGAATATCCGAAACCCCTTCTGTTAACGCCTTAGCCAGAATCTGGTTAACGGTTTTAATGATGGGGGCGCTATCTGCCTCGTTGATGGCTTTGGAGAGGTCTTCCTGAGAAGGTTCGTCATCCTCAGCATCTTCTAAGGTCGTTTCAATTTGAGCAATATCGATTTCCAGAGATTCTGGATTGATTTTATTGGGGGCGGGTTGGCGCTTGACTTGCTCGTCGAGATATTTAGAGATAATCTGCTGAAAGTCTTCTTGGGTAATCACCATCCGCTGCATGGTGAATCCTTGAGGACGCAAAACGCGGTTAAGGTCATCTTGAGCGGCTAGGTTGTCAGGATCGACCATTGCAATCAGCACGCTGGGGGGCTGATTGTTGGATTTAGAAAGCGGGACTAGGCTGTAGCGGCGGCAGATATCAATCGGGATTAGGGTATCAATCAGTTCGGTAACTTGATCGTTAGCAATTTCGCTGATTTCCGGGTCGAGCGAATCAACACCGTAAAGGATTTTGAGTTCAAAGAGTTGTTGTTTTTTGTACTGGCGAACTAAATCTGGGGGAAGTTGCTGTCCTGTAAGGGCTTCAAGAACTTGGGTGAGCGGCCGACCTGATTTGCGACTTTCAACTAAAGCTTGCTGCATTTGGTCTACGTTAACGTAGCCAGACCGGACGAGCTTGTTACCAAATGGGGAAAGGTTATTCGCTGCAATGAGTGCTGTACTGGGAACGCGCCGCTGCGATGGAGAGTTAGTCATAGCGATAGCAGGTAAGGGTTTGATTAGGGATTCGGATTAACAGCGCTCCAGTGCCTAGCCCAGAAGAGGTTATCGAAGGATCGCCACGGGCAGTTGCAGAGTTCAGCGCCGCCTCTGTGCTACTATTATGCATACTACCCAAGACTAAAAGAAAAATAACACGGCAAGCCAATGGCTGAGGTTCGCACCGATTGTCTAGAACGCTTGGGAGATTGTTCGGCAAGGTTGCCTTAAACGTTTTATTATTAAGTTTTTATTAGAAAATTGCATCTTCGCAAAGGGGTTCGGGTACTGATGCTGCAATGCGCCCGCTAACCTTGGAGGCGATCGCGCTTTGAGGTTACTCTAAAGGTTAGTCTTAGCTTAAAAGCGATTAGATCGAGTTGAACGCGAAAACGCTACAATCAGAAGCGTTGTCCGTTAAACTCAAAGCTTTCTCAACAGACAATTGCTAAATGCAAGGCTCTCTAGAACAGTCATTGAGGCTCAATGCAGCACTCAACATCAAAGCTAGAAGTCTGGCAACGTAGGATTAGCGCATGATGATAGACGAAGAAAAACAGTTCGACAACACCCCCGACTCAACCAGCGAAGTCTCCGATCTGCCAGAAGATGCGACCGGGGTTTCGTCCTCAGACCCAGAGGAAGTGAGTGCAGCCGCATTCGAGGCCGAAGATGTGCCCATTGCTGAAGCGACAGCAGAACCAGCACTAGAGGAGCAAACCGCCCTAGATGCGGAAGCGTTGTTGGCGGAAGTTGCCCGCAAAGATGCCGAAGTAGAGACGCTCAAGGCTCAACTCAAAGACCTGAATAACCAGTCTATTCGGATCGCGGCAGACTTCGATAATTTTCGCAAGCGGACGCAAAAAGAAAAAGAAGAGTTTGAGCAACAGGTGAAATGCTCAACCCTCAAAGAGCTATTACCCGTTGTGGACAACTTTGAGCGGGCGCGATCGCAAATCAAGCCGCAAAGCGAAGCGGAAATGAGCATCCACAAAAGCTACCAAAGCGTTTATAAGCAACTGGTAGATTGTCTCAAACGCATTGGCGTTTCTCCCATGCGCTCCGAAGGCAAGGAATTTGACCCCAACCTTCACGAAGCCGTCATGCGGGAAGCGACCGACCAATACGAGGAAGGCGTCGTCATGGAAGAATTGATGCGAGGATATCTGCTGGGCGATCGCGTTTTGCGTCATGCAATGGTGAAAGTTGCGGCGGCTCCCGAACCGGGAGACCCCTCAACCGCAACGGAAACGCCAACAGCCGAAGCTGAAAATGCTGGCTAAATTGCGATCGCATCTACCCAATCTGGAACGGCTCGCCCTTGAGAAGAGCTAGAAATTAAATTTCAGATTGGGTGGATTCCCAGAAAATTGCGAAGTATGCTGTAAAAAAGTTACTCCGTCCGCGAAAATTTTGTTAACATCTATCGCCGCTACCTATGGGAAAAGTCATTGGGATCGACTTAGGCACGACAAATAGCTGTGTAGCTGTATTGGAAGGCGGTCAGCCAGTCGTCATTACCAACTCAGAAGGTGGGCGAACGACCCCAAGCATGGTGGGTTTTGGGAAGGCTGGCGATCGCCTCGTCGGACAACTCGCCAAACGGCAAGCGGTCACCAACGCCGAAAACACAGTCTATAGCATCAAACGATTTATCGGACGCCGTTGGGACGACACGGTAGAAGAGCGATCGCGCGTTCCTTACACCTGCATTCGGGGACGGGACGATACCGTAGACGTACAAATTCGCGGTCGCAACTACACCCCGCAAGAAATCTCTGCCATGATCCTGCAAAAACTCAAGCAGGACGCCGAAAACTACCTCGGAGAACCCGTTACCCAAGCCGTTATCACCGTTCCCGCCTACTTTACCGACGCCCAACGGCAAGCCACCAAAGACGCCGGAACCATCGCCGGTCTAGAAGTTCTTCGCATCATCAACGAACCGACCGCCGCCGCCCTCTCCTACGGCCTAGACAAACAAGACCAAGACCAACGGGTTCTCGTCTTTGACCTGGGTGGGGGAACCTTCGACGTTTCCGTTCTCCAGCTTGGAGACGGTATTTTTGAAGTCAAAGCCACCGCCGGAAACAACCACCTTGGCGGCGATGACTTCGATAACTGCATCGTCCAATGGATGATCGACAGCTTCCGCGCCCAAGAAGGCATCGACCTGTCGATGGACAAAATGGCTCTGCAACGCCTGCGCGAGGCAGCAGAGAAAGCTAAAATTGAGCTATCCAATCTCAGTACCACTTCAATCAACCTGCCATTCATCACAGCAGACGAAACCGGCCCCAAACACCTAGAAATGGAGTTAACGCGCTCAAAGTTTGAAGAACTCGCCAGCGATCTCGTCCAAGGAACCATCGAACCCGTCATGCAAGCCTTAAAAGACGGCAACATGACCATTGACGACATTGACCGCATCCTGTTGGTAGGCGGCTCCACCCGCATCCCCGCAGTTCAAGAGGCAATTCGTCAATATTTCAAAGGCAAAGCCCCCGACCGCTCTGTTAACCCCGATGAAGCCGTAGCCCTCGGTGCCGCCATTCAAGGGGGAGTCCTGGGTGGAGAAGTCAAAGACCTGCTGTTGCTAGATGTCACCCCCTTATCCTTGGGGATTGAAACATTAGGGGAAGTGTTCACCAAAGTCATCGAGCGGAACACCACCATTCCCACCAGCAAAAACCAAATCTTCTCAACCGCGACCGACGGGCAAACCTCGGTTGAAATTCACGTTCTCCAGGGAGAACGGGCAATGGCACGAGATAACAAGAGCTTAGGGAAATTTCAGCTCACCGGAATTCCTCCAGCTCCCCGTGGCGTTCCGCAAATCGAGGTTTCCTTTGACATTGATGCCAACGGCATTCTCAAAGTGTTCGCCCGCGATAAAGGAACCGGACGCGAACAAAGCATTCAAATTAGCAATACCGGCGGTTTGAATGCCAACGACGTTGAAAAAATGCGTTTAGATGCTGAAGTCTTCGCCGAAGAAGATCGGCGGCGGCGACAACTGGTTGAACTCAAAAACCAAGCTGACAGCATCTTCTATAGCTACGAAACAACCGTTAAAGAAAATTCAGCGCTCATTGGCGAGGACCTCAAAGCCCAAGCCAAAGCCAAAGCGACTGAACTCAGAGCCGCCTTAGCCAATCCCACCTCCTCTGTAGATGAGGTGAAACAGCTCCTCGAAGGACTACAGCAAACCCTATTTTCAATTGGCGCTGCTGTTTACCAACAGGCAAACAGCACCATGCAAGAAGATGGCGGTTATACAGCCGACTATTCAACGCCAGAAGTCACAGACAACGCTTCATCCTCCTCTAGCGAGGACGAGGACGAGTTCAGTTTTGAGGAAGACGATACAGTCACCGCCGATTACGAAGCCATTGAATAGCCCCGAACGAGAGAGCTTTGATAAAACCGAGTCCGGATTTTTCTTGCCTCCCTCGCCAGCGGACAAGCAGCTTGAGATCGATTTACCTTACACTAGAGATTTTCTTAACTTAGCGCCCTATGGCCGATTACTATCAAATCCTCGGAGTCTCCCGCGACACAGATAAGGAAGAAATTAAGCGTGCTTATCGTCGTTTAGCCCGCAAGTACCACCCCGACGTGAACAAAGAACCCGGGGCAGAGGAACGCTTTAAAGAAATTAATCGCGCCTACGAAGTTTTATCGGAACCGGAGTTACGAGCCAGGTACGATCGCTTTGGCGAAGCGGGTGTCAGTGGCGGGCCAGGCGGGTTCCAAGACTTTGATATTAGTAGCGGCTTCGCAGACATCTTTGAAAGCTTCTTCAGCGGCTTCTCAGGTGGGATGGCTGGACAAGCCGGCCGTCGGCGCGGGCCGGTACGCGGCGATGACTTGCGGCTAGACCTCAAACTCGACTTTAACGAAGCCGTGTTTGGGGGCGATAAGGAAATTCGGATTAACCATCTAGAAACCTGTACCACCTGCGATGGTTCGGGAGCCAAACCCGGAACTCGCCCCCGCACCTGTACAACCTGTAATGGTTCCGGACAAGTGCGGCGAGCAACCCGTACCCCCTTTGGCAGCTTCACCCAGGTTTCGGTTTGTCCCACCTGCAATGGCAGCGGACAAATGATTGAAGAAAAATGCGAAGATTGCGGCGGTAGCGGCAATAAGCAAGTCACGAAAAAGCTGAAGATTTCGATTCCTGCTGGCGTTGACAATGGCACCCGCTTGCGGGTTTCTGGAGAAGGGGATTCGGGTCAGCGCGGTGGCGTGCCTGGAGATTTATACGTTTATTTGTTTGTTAACGAGCATCCTGAATTCCGCCGAGATGGGATTAATGTCCTATCAGAAGTGAGAATTAGTTATTTGCAAGCGATTTTAGGCAGTCGCATTGAAGTCAATACGGTGGATGGCGAGGAAGAGTTGGTGATTCCCCCAGGAACGCAACCCAATACCGTCCTGAAGCTAGAAAGCCGAGGCGTTCCCCGTTTGGGCAATCCGGTCAGTCGCGGCGATCATTTAATTTCAATTTTGGTGGATATTCCGGCGCGTATTAGTGCCGAAGAACGCGAGCTGCTGGAAAAGTTGGCGAAACTGCGAGGCGATCGCATTAGCAAAGGGGGCATTGAAGGATTGTTTGGAGGTCTGTTTAACAAATGATCGCGGACGCTCAACTCGACTTGCGAGGCACCCCTTGTCCGATTAACTTTGTGCGAACCAAGCTGCGCCTGGAACAAATGGCTCCAGGCAGCCTGCTGGAAGTCTGGCTCGATCCGGGCGAACCGATCGAGCAGGTTCCAGATAGTCTGGCGATGGAAGGCTACACGATCGAGCAAATTGAAGATCGTCAAGCGTTCTTTGCGCTCCAGGTTCGCCGACCGACAGCACCTTAGAGTTTGCAAGCGCGATAGAATAAAGAAAAATGGGCTAATACATTGGGAGTTACTGGGCTGAGTTATGGGTCATGCATGGGCTTAACATCGAAGTTAGACTATGAGTTCTGAGCCACCGACCACACTCAGGACGTTATCGGTAGAAGAGAACAGTCTGCGCGGGACTGTTCTAGCGGTACAGGCAAACTTTTATCAAGTCCAGCTTGACGGCATTGGCGATGCGAGTTCAGAGTCTCAAGGGAACTTGCCGCAGCCTCAATTACTGTGTACGCGCCGCACCCGCCTGAAGAAGATCGGTCAGCAGGTGATGGTGGGCGATCGCGTTTTGGTAGAAGAACCCGACTGGGAAGGGGGACGAGGCGCGATCGCTCAAGTTTTTCCCCGTACCACAGAACTCAGCCGCCCCCCTGTTGCCAATGCCAGTAATATCCTATTGGTTTTTGCTCTAGAAGAACCGTCCTTAGATGTTTATCAGTTAAGCCGCTTTTTAATTAAGGCTGAATCAACAGGCTTAGATGTTTCTCTGTGTTTGAATAAGCGCGATTTGATTTCGGCCGATCGGTTACGCTGGTGGGAACAGCGCCTGCAAGGGTGGGGCTACCAACCCGCGTTTATGAGCGTCTATACGGGCGAGGGACTCGCCGAACTCAGATCGGTTCTCAGCCATCAAATGACTGTGGTTGCTGGTCCTTCTGGCGTGGGGAAATCGAGTTTAATTAATCAATTGATTCCCAATTTGGATCTGCGGGTGGGGGAAGTCTCCGGTAAGCTTGGTAGAGGTCGGCATACAACCCGCCATGTTGAGTTATTTGAGTTACCCGATGGGGGGCTGTTGGCAGATACGCCGGGGTTTAATCAACCGCAGATGGATTCTACGCCGCAAGAGCTAGCCACTTATTTTCCCGAAGCGAGGGCGAGGCTAGCCCAAGGAAATTGTCAATTTAGCAACTGCTTGCACCGAGATGAACCCAATTGTATCGTTCGGGGTGATTGGGAACGTTACGAGCATTATCGCGATTTTCTGGAGAAGGCGATCGCCTACGAAGAGCAACTCAATCAACAAAGCGATCCGGATGCGGCGTTGAAGCTGAAAACCAAAGGCAAAAGCGGGCGACAGTACGAACCGCGCCTTGAGAGTAAAAAATACCGGCGGACGGCTCGGCGTACCCAATTGCAGCAGCTAGAAGAGCTGTATCAAGAAACGGATTTGTAGTGCAGTTGGAGAATTTGAGTTGAGTTTTCCTCTCGTAGGAAGACTTTGCGGCGCACTTCAATCAATCCTAATGCTTGAAATTGCTTGAGTTCTCCGTCAGAAAGCGGCCAGGGCGGTCCATCGGGCGGATCTTCGCGATCGCGATAATAGGTGACAATCAGCAAACTTCCACCCGGCGCAACTAAGGTGGCGATCGCTTCAATTGCGGGCGATCGCACTTCTAAAGGTAAGGCTTGGATGGTACGCGACTCCACCACTAAATCAAACCTCTGTTGCCAGGTTGGATCGAGGGCAAATAAATCCGCCACCTGATAATTTACCCCAGAATTGGGAAAGCGCTGGCGACATTGAGCGATCGCGCTAGCAGAAATATCAAAGGCGGTGACTTGGAAACCTCTCTGGTTCAAAGCTTCTGCATCGTCTCCAAAACCGCATCCCACAACGGCTGCTGTTTGAGTCGCCTTCCCTTGAATTTGCTCAGTTTCTAGCCAATCTTGTATGTAAGGATTGACGACCATTAATGCCCAGGGAATTTGTTCGGGTTCGCACTGGGCATACAGAGACTCAAACCAGGCTGTGGGGCTTCCTTGGGCTAAAGCTTCAGTGGCTAGCTCTTGAATCCGTTGTCTGCCAATATCTTTCGGGGAATCTAAACTCATATTTCTCTTCGAGCTACCTCAATCGATAAAACACTCTGTTGCGAGAATAAATTGATTAGAATACTCGCCTGCTTTTCCAAAGCAAAACTTTACTGAATTCCCTACTTCTGTCTGAGGGTGTAACTCTATATAAATTTTATTAAAAATATATTTTAGGAATATTAAAAAAAACCAAAGTTTTACTTAAAATCGATAAAACTTAAAATTTGAAGTGTAGAAAGATACAAACTCAAAATGGAGTCTTACTATACAATCTGGAACGACGACAAAGCCCGATTGGATGAACTTGCTATAGAGGAAACTCAATGAATAATCTTTAGTTTGCCATTTTTTTTATTGTAATTGTTGTGGCTACTGGTTGCTAAAAAAACTCATCAAAAACCTTGTGTTGGTTTTAGAATCCAGAGCATCTTTGTATTTCCAAAAGCATCTTCCTCGCCCCAAAGAATTGACGGCAAGCGATCGCGCTCATATTCCTAAACCTTCTAGCGTATCAGTTTTTTCGATTCCTCGTTGATGGAATTCTGACAAAAAAAAATCCCAAAAATTGTCAGGATGTACACAGTTTAGGCTAAAGTTGCACTCTAATCTCAACAAGCCCCTATTCGTTGTTGCTAGATTTGCATCTCTTCAATCCGATTGATTCATCTTTTTATATTTGATTTACCCCGCTTCAATCTCCCTTTAAATTCAACTCATCAAAAATGAGAAATTAACCGGACTTTGCCTTTTATTCTCGTTGCGCCCTAATCTCCATGTGGTTCAAAGTCTTGACGCACCAATATCTCAATGGTTATCTTCGTCGATCGTTACGGATCGCCTTAGTGTTACCATTGCTACTGCCTATCGCCGCCGCTGAAAACCTGACTCGCGATCGCGAGACGCGCCGCCATCGGGAATCAATCGTCAAGATGAGCGCCCAATCTCCCCAATTCAACTCGCCACAGCCCGTTACCCTGGTGGTTTCAGACCAACCCGAAGGAGCGATCGCCCTTTACGAGCCAGCCTTCAGTGTCAGCAGGTCGTCAAGTTTGCTCCTTGAGTATCGTCTGATGATTGTCTTGAGCCTTTTTACACCCATCGTTACCCTTTGGCTCACCACCCACTGCCTCGTTAAACCCTTTTTATTTTGTACCCAGACCATTTTGTCCTACCTTTCCTGCCAGCGAAGAAAGCCACTCCGTTTAAGCTCAATGCGGGTACAGGAATTCAACCTCTTAAACTGGCGCAAACTGGCACCCGCTGCGGCGAAACGTCCTCCCCTGCAAGCGCTCGATCCTTCTACCCTACTCACTCAAGCCATTGTCAGAAATATTAGCGATCGCAAACAAACCGAACGAGCCTTTCAAGAGAGCCAGCGCGTTTTGACCACTTTATTAGAGAACCTGCCTGGAATGGTTTTTCGCCGTCGTTATCAACAACAGGAGTGGGTGATGGAATTTGTCAGTGAGGGATGTTTGGCGCTGACAGGCTATCCAGCTAGCCTGTGGTTAAGCGGACAAGTTTTGCTGACTCAAGTGATTCATCCAGAAGATTTAAACCTAGTCTTGCAAGCAACGCACAAACGCACCTATCAGATCGCCTATCGCCTGATGACAGCCACAGGCGAAATCAAGTGGATTTGGGAACAGGGGACTCAAGCTAGCATTGGCTGTTTAACCGTTGAAGGGCTAATGCTCGATATTACCGAGCGCCAGCGCGCCGAAGAAGCCTTGCAAGAAGCAGAAGCCAAATATCGCAGTATTTTTGAAAACACCATAGAAGGGATTTTTCAAACCACCCGCGACGGTAAATATCTGAGTGCAAACCCAGCTTTAGCCCGAATTTACGGTTATTCCTCGCCCAGCGAACTACTCAGCGAACTAACCGATATCGAGCATCAACTCTACGTTTCACCCCAAGCGCGATCGCAATTTGTCGAACGCCTGCACGCCGACGATCTCGTCATCGGCTTTGAATCGCAGATTTATCGCAAAGATGGCAGCATTATTTGGATTTCGGAAAACGCCCGCGCCGTTCGCGATCGCTTGGGCAACCTGCTTTACTATGAAGGCACTGTAGAGGATATCACCGAACGCCGTTTTGTTAAAAACCTGTTAGCAGGTCAAAACCGCGTTTTAGAAATGATCGCTAAAGGCACCGAACTTGCCATCGTACTGAATGCCATTATCCAATTTTTAGAAGAACAGTTTCACAATGTCCAATGCCGGATTTCGCTGTTTGAGCAGCAGCAGATCCATCCTCCGATGGGAGACGCTTCTTGCAATAGGGCGATCGCCACTATCCCTTCTCACATGACTCAAACCTGGGACAACTCTCGCGAAGCTGCCCTAGCTGAAGAACTGAACGCCAATTTATCCATTCCCATTCTCTCAACAAACGGTCAGATTTTTGGGTTGCTGAGTCTGTATGGCAATTCCGGAACGGATCGCTACGAAAATCGCCCTCAACCACTCACGCGCTACGAACAACAAGCGCTGGATAAAGCCACCCAACTCGCCGGAATTGCCATCGAACGCGCATTTGTTGAACAGCAACTCTATCGCGAAGCCTTTTACGACTCGCTAACCCACCTCCCCAACCGCGCCTGGTTGATGAAACAACTCGAAAGAGCCATTGCTCGCACGCAGTCAACTTGCCCTTACTGCCCTCAACCCTCTATAGAAGATTGTTCTAATCACTTTGCCGTTCTATTTCTCGATTTAGATGGCTTTAAGGTGATTAATGATAGTTTGGGCCATCTCGTGGGCGATCGCCTGTTGCAACGCATCGCTAGACGCCTAGAAAGCTGTCTGGCAGCCCAGGGAACCATTGCTCGCCTGGGAGGAGATGAATTTACAATTTTGCTGGATAACCTCACCGATATTAGCCAAGCAACCGCCATTGCTGAAAAGATTCATACAGCCCTCGCAACGCCCTTCGATCTCGACAGTCATGAGGTGTTCACCAGTGCGAGTATCGGCATCGTTTTTGCCAAAACTCACCCCCAAGAGGCGATCGCTTCCGTCAGCCAATACGAACGCCCGGAGGAACTCTTGCGCGATGCCGATATTGCCATGTATCGGGCTAAAGCCTTGGGGCGCGGGCACTACGCTGTTTTTGATGCCACCATGCACGCCCAAGCGGTGGCTCGGCTACAACTGGAAACAGAATTGCGTCGAGCCATTGAGCGCCAAGAGTTTCTGTTGTACTATCAACCCATCGTGGCTCTGGCTACGGGTCAAATTAGCGGGTTTGAAGCATTGATCCGCTGGCGTCACCCAGAGTTAGGCATGGTTTCGCCTGCCCAGTTTATTCCCATTGCTGAAGAAACGGGCTTAATTATCCCGATCGGACGTTGGGTGCTGTGGGAAGCCTGTCGGCAAATGCGCGCTTGGCAGCAACAATACCCGCACTTAGAACTTTCTATTAGCGTCAACTTATCGGGCTGTCAACTGGCTCATCCGAACTCGATCGAGCAAATCGATCAAATCTTGCAGCAGACAGGGTTGCCGCCCCATAGCCTGAAGTTAGAAATTACTGAAAGTACGATTATGGAAACCTCCGCGATCGCGCTTTCGGGCTTGCAAGGGCTAAAGCAGCGTCACCTCAAATTGTGTATTGATGATTTTGGGACGGGTTATTCTTCGTTGAGTCGCCTGCATCAGTTGCCCATTCATACTTTAAAAATTGATAAGTCTTTTGTTAGCCAGATTCAACAGGACGGCAGTCAGTGGAAAATGATGGGGACTATTGTCACCCTGGCGCGAAATTTGGGCATGGAAGCGATCGCAGAAGGCGTGGAAACCGCAGAACAACTCGAACTATTGCGATCGCTACAGTGTCAGCAAGGGCAAGGTTACTTTTTCTCGCCCCCGGTGGATGCTCAACGCGCCCAAGAGTTGCTCGCCCAGTTTCCCCAGTGGTGAAAGCCGAGAATGTTATAATTTTCAGCAAAAAAGCCTGAGTTTGCTCGCGCTTTGATGTTTAGTCTGACTCCCCATTCGTGAGGCAATATGCCAAGAACCCAACGGAATGATAATTTCATTGATAAAAGCTTTACCGTCATGGCAGATATCATTCTGAAAATTCTGCCAACGAACCAAAAAGCGAAAGAAGCGTTTGCCTATTATCGCGATGGTATGGCGGCTCAAGCCGATGGCGAATATGCCGAAGCTTTAGAGAACTATACCGAAGCGCTTACCCTTGAAGAAGACCCTTACGATCGGAGTTATATTCTCTACAATATGGGTCTGATTTATGCGAGTAATGGCGAACACGATAAGGCAATTGAACTCTATAGCGAAGCCTTAGAGTTAAATACCAATCTTCCCCAAGCTTTAAATAATATTGCTGTGATTTATCACTTCAAAGGGGAAAGAGCCAAAGAAATGGGCGATGCTGAAGGTGCAGAGCAACTGTACGATCGCGCTGCTGACTATTGGAAGCGGGCAATTCGCATGGCTCCCAATAACTATATTGAAGCCCAAAACTGGCTAAAAATCACGGGTCGCTCGACGATGGATATCTACTTTTAATGAGCGTCTAGCTGAAGATTTGCCTAGAGGCGATCGCAACTTACCAGTCAATTATGCTTGGATTCAATCAACCAAGCAACCTTTCCCTGTTGGGCTAAAAACGGTCAATCCAGCTTTTCTTTTCCAATTGATTTAACTCGTCATTATGTCTATTATCGATCGCGAACAAGTCCGTAAAGTTGCCCGGTTAGCTCGGTTGGAAATTAGCGAAACAGAAGAAACACAATTTTCTACTCAACTCAGCGATATTCTAGAATACTTTGAACAGTTAAGCGAACTCGATACATCTGAAGTTCCGCCCACAACTCGCGCAATTGATGTCAGCAATATAACCCGATTGGATGAATTAAAACCCGAACCCAATCGGGATAATATTCTAAATTGCGCGCCCGATCAAGATGGAGACTTTTTCAAAGTGCCGCAAATTCTCAGCGAAGAATAAACGCAGCGAGTTAAGGTGTCCCCCTCTCTCACTCCATACAGAGAGGGGAATTTGCTAATTACCCCGACTTTTTATATCTCTGATGGCAAAATTTTATTCAGAAGTAACAGACGAACTTCAGCAATTTATTGCCCAACAAAAACTCTTTTTTACAGCAACTGCCCCGACAGAAGGACGGATCAATCTTTCTCCTAAAGGCATGGACACCTTTTGCTGTATCAATTCCCAAACCGTCGCTTATTTAGACTTAACCGGAAGCGGTAACGAAACCGCCGCCCATTTAATTGAGAATGGCAGAATTACCCTCATGTTCTGTAGTTTCACAGAACAACCTTTAATTTTACGCCTTTACGGACAAGGTCAAGTCATCCGCCCCAGAGATGAGGCTTGGGAAGAACTTTCTGCTCATTTTGATTCCTTTCCAGGCAAGCGCCAGATTATGCTAGTTCATGTGGAAACTGCCCAAACTTCCTGCGGTTATGGCGTTCCGCTGTATGAATTTCAACAGGAACGTCCAACCCTGAAAACTTGGGCAAAAAATAAAGGCGAAGAAGGCATCCTCAACTACTGGCGCGAAAAGAACCAAACTACCATAGATGGGTTGCCCACTTACATTTTAGAAACTACAGAACCCGCACAACGCTAGGAATGCGTTCCACCGCTTTGAGGGTGCGAATTTCCTCAAGGGCTTGGCGGAAATTGCCTTCGCGAGATTCGTGAGTCACCACCACAATTTCAGCAAACCCATCTTGGAAACCAATTTGCACCACCGATTCTAGACTGACTTGGTGGTTGCCAAAACTGGTACCCAAATGTCCGATTACGCCAGGTTCGTCGTTACACAGGAAACGGGCATAAAATCGGGTATTGAGTTCTGCCATCGGCGCGATCGCGCAATAATGTTGATGCGAACAACTCAACAGCGGGTGCGGAACATCCACCTTCTGTTGATTGAACTGTTGCGCCTCAATTTCTTCCACCTTGAGGATCGCCGCAATACTCATAATATCGGAAACCACCGCACTTGCCGTTGGCCCTGCGCCCGCCCCGCGCCCGTAGAACATCACTTGTCCCACAGGGTCTCCTTCAACCAAAATTGCATTGTAGACGCCATTCACGCTGGCCAGAGGGTGCGCTTTGGGGACTAATGTAGGGTGAACCCTCAGTTGCAGCAAATCGGGATTATCGGTGGGAGATTCGCGATGCGCGATCGCCAATAGCTTAATCGTAAAGCCCAACCGATCCGCATAGGTAATATCGGCTGCACTCACCTGGCGAATTCCCTCGCAGTAGACATCCTCTAACTTTACCCGTCCCCCAAACGCCAGAGACGCCAAAATTGCTAGCTTATCCGCCGCATCCAACCCATCCACATCCGCCGTCGGATCGGCTTCTGCATACCCCAGGCGTTGCGCGTCAGCCAGAACCTCCGCAAAATCCGCCCCTTCTGCCTGCATCCGCGTCAAAATATAATTCGTGGTACCATTCACAATCCCCATCACCGACTGAATGCGGTTTACCACCAAAGCCTGTTTTAGCGGTTGAATCACCGGAATACCCCCCCCCACCGCCGCCTCTAGCATCACATAGACGCCTGCTTCATTCGCCGCCGTAAAGATTTCATCCCCGTAGCGAGAAATCACCGCCTTATTCGCCGTGACGACGTGCTTTTTATGGTGAATGGCCTTGAGAATCAGCGATCGCGCTGGCTCCAATCCCCCGATCAACTCCACTACAATATCGATATCGGGGTCCGTTGCGATCGCCTCTAAATCTGTTGTAAACGCGGTACTGGGTAAATCAACGGTTCGCGGTTTAGTCGTATCGCGCACGCCAACCCGATAAATTTCAATCTCCTGCAACAAAGGATTTCTCCCCGTCGGATCGAGCAAAATTTCGGCCGTTCCCGTACCCACAGTGCCTAAACCGAGCAAACCAATCTTAAAACCCACGATTTTTCGTCCGTAGAAACGCTAAAAATTAACCCAAACCTCATTTTACTGGGAATTGGGAGGGGATGGGGGGAAGAAGGGAATTGGGAGTTAGGAGTTAGGAGTTGGGGGAAGAGGGGAGTTAGGAGTTGGGGGGGATAAAGGTAAATCGGCTATTGCTCTAGATACCTACTTAGAACTCAACACACCCCTACGCTGAAGAACCGCGCCAACAGCACTCTTCTCCCCCACTCAGCACTCAGCACTTTACACTCAGCACTCTTCTCCCACTCGGAACTCGGAACTTTGCACTCATTTCCCCACTCAGCACTAAAAAAAGGGCGGATCGCCCCTTAAGATCGAACTGAGTTGAACCTTAGTAGGTTTCAACGTGCCAGCGACCTTCTTTTTTCAGTTGCTTTTGATAATCGGACCAATCTACGCCGTGTTTGCTAGCAGCAGAAGACATCCCTTCATCAATACCGCCTTCCATGCCTTTTAGACCGCAAATGTAGGTATGAGTTTTGGGATTTTGCACCAATTCCCATAACTGATCTGCGTTTTCTTGAATGCGGTTTTGAATGTACATCTTACCGCCGTCAGCATTCTTTTGTTCGCGACTAATCGCGCAGGTGAGGCGGAAGTTATCGGGATATTTTTCTTGGAGTTGTTCAAGTTCTTCTTTGTAAAGAATATTGGGAGTATAAGCCACACCAAAGAACAACCAAGCAAGTCCTCTGAATTTATAACCTTCGTTTTGTTCTTTAAACATCCGCCACAAATAAGCGCGGAAGGGTGCAATCCCGGTTCCGGTTGCCATCATGATAATGTTGGCATCTTCATCATCGGGCAAAAGCATCTCTTTACCCACCGGCCCTGTAACTTTGACTTCAGAACCGACCGGAAGATTGCACAGGTAGCTAGAACAAACGCCGTAGACTTTCTCTCCAGTTTCTGGATGCTTGTACTCTAGCTGACGAACGCACAGGGAGATAGTTTTATCATCGACGAGATCGCCGTGACGAGTAGACGCAATTGAATAAAGTCTCAGCTTGTGAGGCTTTCCTTTTTCGTCTGTTCCTTCTGGAATCACGCCAAGACTCTGACCTTCCAAATAGCGAAAATCGCTTCCAGACAAGTCAAAGGTTACATGACGAACAGTTCCTTCTCCGCCTTCGCGCACCAGTTCTTCATTGCTGAGGCATTTAACCATAAGAGGACTATTCGGGCGGTACAGGTTGACCGGAATATCCGCTTTATGCTTTTCTTTGGCTGTCGTTTTTGTCGCGTCTGTTGATTGCATCGGCTTTGATTCAGTTTCTGATGTGGCTTGACTTTTCGCCGGTGCCGCCTTGCCATTGGTGACGCTATCCACACCCAGAGGCTGAATGTTAACAATCCTACCCCCCAACCGGGCAATCCGCTGCATTTCTTGGTTCATCCGGCTATAGGGAACCTTAATAAAGGTGCTGCCGCTATTGCGGATGGGGTAGCTGGTTTTGTCAGTTTCGTCATTTTGACGCAAACCCACAACTTCATAAACAAACACGCGGCTACCCGCTTGTGTGTTAGCAGCACCACCGATACTGGAACTGTACATGACTGATTGATCTCCAAACCCAACGAGTGAAACGATCTGGCTGTAACATCGCTACAGAGATGACAAAACTTCTATACAGTCTACCGGAGTAGACTCCACATCACGAGATGACTGCATTGCAAAATCTCGCCTAGTACCCCAAAAAAGTAAATTTGTTCTTTTGGGATCTCTATCCAGGCGGAGTTTGTAGCAAATCCTCTACAGGCTTTGCAATCTCACCGATTGTAGGTGTCACCAGAACTGGCACAATGCCACCATTGTACCGAAATCAGTCCTATTCCTTTGGATAGGTTTTTGGGTCAGGAGGTGCATGGACATCAGGAGGCTTGACCTATTCAACCCCTCAGTTGGGATAGCGATTCCTGCAAGGATTGCTGCGCGAAGCGCGCAAATCCGGCACCCAATTCCTGTATCACCCTAGCGAGTCCCAAAATCGCATTCTGTCAAAATTGAGTCAGTTTCACCTTTTTTTAAAGACACAATTGCCTTTAGCATATGTACTAAGGAAGAATATCAATTTAGAGTTTGCCTTGTAGGGGAATAACCGATTCTGGTAGAATTTCTCCAACAGGTAGGACTAAATACTTAATTTAGAGTGGAGCTTGAGCCTTCCTGAACTAGCCCGATCGTGGCTGAACGCCGAGCAAGTCTAGCTAGTTTCTTTGTGTTGGGTATTAACTACCCGCTGTTTCATCGGGAATTGCCCCCTCAAGCACCAGCTTTAGAATGCTCACAAATGCAGTTAGCGAACAAACTTTATTGATAGAGGAAGTCCATGACCAGTAAACCGGATCGCGTGGTTTTAATTGGTGTTGCAGGAGATTCTGGATGCGGTAAATCCACCTTTTTGCGTCGTCTTTCCGATTTGTTTGGTGAAGAGTTAATCACCGTCATCTGCTTAGACGACTACCATAGCCTCGATCGCAAACAGCGCAAAGAAACCGGGATTACAGCCCTTAATCCCAAGGCGAATAATTTTGACCTGATGTACGAACAAGCCAAAGCGCTGAAAAACGGTCAAGCCATTGATAAACCGATCTATAACCACGAAACCGGTACGATCGATCCACCCGAACGCATTGAACCCACTCCAATCGTTGTTTTAGAAGGGTTACACCCGCTGTATGACGAACGAGTCAGAGGGTTGCTAGACTTCAGCGTTTATCTCGATATCAGCGATGAAGTCAAAATTGCGTGGAAAATTCAACGCGACATGGCAGAACGCGGCCACCGCTATGAAGATGTGATCTTTGCGATCAATGCCCGTCGTCCCGACTTCATGGCCTACATCGATCCGCAAAAAGAACACGCCGATATCGTCATCCAAATTCTGCCTACAGAACTGCTTAAAGATGACAAGGATCGCAAGATTTTGCGCGTTCGCATGATCCAACGCTACGGCGTAGAAGGTCTAGAACCTGTTTACCTGTTTGACGAAGGATCGACCATTCACTGGACGCCTTGCGGCCGCAAGCTGACCTGTAACTATCCCGGCATCAAGATGTACTATGGCCCCGATAGCTACTACGGTCACGAAGTCTCAGTGCTAGAGGTGGACGGTCAGTTTGACAACCTCGAAGAGATGATCTACATCGAAGGTCACTTAAGCAATACCGCAACTCGCTATTACGGCGAACTCACCCACCTGTTGCGCCAGCATCCCGATTATCCGGGTTCTAACAACGGTAGCGGTCTGTTCCAAGTGCTAACCGGGTTAAAAATGCGGGCAACCTACGAACGCTTGACTAAAACGGAAGCCAAAGTTACGGCTGCTGTCTAACTCTCAACGTAGATAGTTTAGCCCCCGAAGTGCGAGAGACTTGCAAAAACTCTCGCACTTTTTTAATGATCTAGGCTCGATTCCGCAATTAAGGTATTCTGGGCAAGGCGACGATCGCGATCGCTGTGGCAAAATTTAAGTACATTACCGATCATTCGCTCTCCATGACTGCAAGTATCCCGACTCTCGCCAGCAAATACGATCCGTTTAGCACAGAAGCTAAGTGGCAAAAGTATTGGGAAGAGAACCATGTTTTCCAAGCAGACCCTACCCAAGGCGGCGAACCCTTCTGCGTGGTGATTCCTCCCCCGAATGTGACGGGTAGCTTGCACATGGGTCACGCGTTTGAAAATGCCCTGATTGATACCTTAGTCCGCTACCAGCGGATGACGGGCAAAAATACGCTGTGGCTGCCGGGGACAGATCATGCCAGCATTGCAGTCCAGACGATTTTAGAAAGAGAATTGCGATCGCAAGGCAAAACCCGCGATGAGGTCGGTCGCGAAAAGTTTTTAGAACGGGCTTGGCAGTGGAAAGAAGAGTCCGGCGGTACCATTGTCAACCAGTTGCGCCGTTTAGGGGTTTCCGTAGACTGGTCGAGAGAACGCTTCACCCTGGATGAAGGCTTATCTAAAGCTGTAGTTGAAGCGTTTACCCGCCTTTATCAGGACGGTTTAATTTATCGCGGTCAATATCTGGTGAACTGGTGTCCGGCTTCCCAGTCGGCGGTATCTGACTTAGAAGTAGAAGCCCAAGAAGTCAACGGTCATTTGTGGCACTTCCGCTATCCTCTCAGCGATGGGGAAGGGTATGTGGAAGTGGCAACCACTCGCCCGGAAACCATGCTAGGCGATACGGCAGTGGCGGTGAATCCTGGCGATCGCCGCTATCAACATTTAATCGGAAAAAGCCTTACCCTGCCCATTATGGGACGGCAAATTCCGATTATCGCCGATGAGTATGTGGATTCTGAGTTTGGCACGGGATGCGTCAAAGTAACGCCCGCCCATGACCCCAATGACTTTGAAATGGGACAGCGCCATAACTTGCCGATGATTAACATCATGAACAAGGATGGCACCCTGAACGAGAACGCCGGGGAATTTGCCGGACAAGACCGCTTTGTCGCCCGCAAGAATGTGGTGAAGCGGCTAGAAGCCGATGGGGTTTTGGTCAAGGTTGAGGATTACAAGCATAGCGTTCCCTATAGCGATCGCGGTAAGGTTCCGGTTGAACCGCTGCTTTCGACCCAGTGGTTTGTGAAAATTCGCCCAATGGCGGATCGAACCCTAGATTTTCTCGATAACCAGAATTCCCCAGAATTCGTTCCCGAACGCTGGACAAAGGTTTACCGCGACTGGCTAGTCAAACTCAAAGATTGGTGTATCTCTCGCCAACTCTGGTGGGGGCATCAAATTCCGGCTTGGTATGCTGTCAGCGAAACGGGCGGTCAAATTACGGATGAAACGCCGTTTGTCGTTGCCCGCAATGCAGCCGAAGCCGAAGCCAATCTTAAATCGCGGTTTGGGGATAGCGTCCAAATTGAACAAGACCCTGATGTTCTCGATACCTGGTTTTCCTCTGGGTTGTGGCCGTTTTCGACAATGGGATGGCCTGAAAATACGGCCGACTTAGATTTCTATTACCCCACAACCACGTTAGTCACAGGCTTTGATATTATCTTCTTCTGGGTAGCCCGGATGACGATGATGGCGAGTTACTTTACCGGACAAATGCCGTTTAAGGATGTCTACATTCACGGGTTAGTCCGGGATGAAAACGGCAAGAAGATGTCTAAGTCTGCCAATAATGGCATTGACCCGTTAATCTTAATCGAGAAATACGGGACGGATGCCCTCCGCTATACCCTGATTAAAGAAGTGGCAGGGGCAGGCCAAGATATTCGCTTAGAATATAACCGCAAAACGGATGAATCTGCCTCGGTGGAAGCGTCGCGCAACTTTGCGAACAAGTTATGGAATGCAGCGCGGTTTGTGATGATGAATTTGGATGGGAAAACGCCCGAACAGTTGGGTTCTCCCGATCGCGAGACGTTAGAATTGTGCGATCGCTGGATCTTATCGCGCTACCATCAACTGATCGTTCAAACCCGCACCTCTTTAGATCGCTACGGCTTTGGGGAAGCGGCTAAAGGCGTCTATGACTTTATTTGGGGCGACTTCTGCGACTGGTATATTGAACTGGTCAAACCCCGTTTGTGGGATAAACAGGCCCCCTCATCGCGCCTAGCGGCCCAGCAAACCCTCGCCTACGTCCTCGAAGGGATTCAGAAACTTCTGCACCCCTTTATGCCTCACATCACGGAGGAAATCTGGCAGACCCTCGTCCAGGCAGAGGATCGGGTATTGGCGGTTCAACCCTATCCGGAAAGCGAACCGAATTGGGTGGATAGCGGTTTAGAACAAGAGTTTGACCTGATTATTAACGCGATTCGGACGATCCGCAACCTCCGGGCTGAGTTAGAGATTAAACCCTCAGCGAAAGTTCCGGCGATCCTGCAAACAGAAAACGCTAGCGAACAGCAGACCCTAGAAGTTGCCAAGTCCTATCTTGAGGATTTAGGAAAAGTGGATTCTCTGACGCTAACGGCGACCGTCGATCCTAACCTGGGTAAGACGATGGCGGGAGTTGTGGGAACGGTACAAATTTTGATTCCCCTTGCTGGAGTGGTCGATATTGAAGCCCTCAAAGCAAAGTTAGAAAGAGATTTGGGTAAGATTGAAGCAGAAATGCAATCGATCTCGAATCGGTTGAATAATCCAGGATTTGTAAACAAAGCCCCAGTTGAGGTGGTTCAATCCGCGCGAGATACTGTAGCAGAATTGCAAAAACAGGCAGAAATTTTACGCGATCGCCTCAGCTATCTCTGAAGATCGGGATATGATGAATGAACCGAGAGCAAACACACACGGGAATGTTATACCTAGCCCAAGTCCAAAAAAAAGCGATCGGCAAAGCCGGAGTCCAACTCCTGGCGTATCAAGCAACCGAGACGACTTGGGTGACGGTCGCTGGTGAAGAGATCATTGTGACTTCTGAGGTCAACCCTTTTAGCGATAACTTGCTGGTGTTGGTTGAACTCTCCCCTAGCCATCAGGTGATGTCGATTAAAGAGGCGAAAGAATGGGCGATCAAACTCGTTCAAGATTACCTCGTTCCGGGTCTGACTCCCGATTTTCTCAAAGCCGAAGCCGAACGCGCCGAACAATGGCGACAAACGCTGACTCTCCAAAGTCAAGAATTTGGACGCCGAAGTTTGGAAGTTGAAGCCCGTCGCGAACAAATTCAAGGCTTGGAAGAAAATCTCAAGCGCGAGAAAAAAGGATTGGAACAAAAAGAGGCAGAGTTAAAAGCCTGGGAAGAAGAATTACAAAATAAGCAACAAGAACTTGAAGCAAAGGAAGCTGATTTAAAGGCAAAAGGCTAAGTTTAAACGGGCAAAAATAGCAGGGTTCACCCTTCTACTTTGTCTCCATTTTTTAGATCTAAAAAGAGTTCAGATAACTGGATCTGAACTCTTTTGCAGATTTAAGCTTTTGAAGCGTACTGCTTAGAAGCGCTTGGAGTTGGGAGAAAAGCGATCGCCACCGCGACGATTTCCACCCCCAAAAGAACCCCGGTTATTTTCGCGAGGTTTGGCTTTATTGACTTTTAAATCGCGCCCCATCCATTCTGCCCCATCTAGGGCTTCAATTGCTGCTTGTTCTTCAGCATCTGAACTCAGTTCTACAAACCCGAATCCACGCATCCGACCCGTTTCGCGATCGGTCGGGAGTTGAATCCGTTTGACCGAACCGTATTCTGCAAATACAGCACTCAGATCGGCTTCTGTTACTTCGTAAGAAAGATTACCAATGTAAATTGACATTTATTTCTCCAAAATCAAAACAGGTGTAGAAAGTGAGATTTCGGAGAGAAGCCTGCCAATAGAAAGCGCGATAAACCGTCAATACTAAAAACAAACGCTGCAACCGAACTATATCTCGCACACTATTCTAGCACCTTCAGTCTTTTTTGGAGGTGAAATAATTCTTATGATTCAGCAGTGGGGTCATTGATGTTTTGAAATCTCAATGACCCGTTTCGCAAGCACCGACCTAACGTTCAAAGATTGCCGCAGAGGGTAATGATAACTGGGGATGTTTAGCAGGAGGTTGAGGTTGATTTAACGGTGCAGTTGTTTTAGCCTCATCAGCTAATAGAACTTCCCGGATAAACCGAACGGCAACCCGTTGGGCTAAAGCACTGGCAATCTGCTGCCCCATCCGTTGAGTTTCAGGCTTGGTCAATAATTTGGGAATCAGCGGTAAGATTTTACCCGGATCGAAACCGCGCGTTTCTTGTAAAATTCCCCAGATGCGTTGGATATGTTCCAAGCTTTGTTGATCGGTGGAAGTGACTGCCGCAGAAGCAGGGGGCTTGCGACCATTTAAGCCAACTCGCTGGCGGAATTGATCGGTGGCTTTGGCGATCGCATTTCTCCCCAACGTATCCACTGCTTTGACAATTTCATCCACTAAGCGATCGCGAATAAAAGTGCCCCGTTCCGAAAACAAGAAGTCAATGGCTTGATCGAGAACCCGATCCAAATCGTAATCGTCGCTATCTTTGGCGTTCCGCAAAAGGTTTTCCAAACGATTCCAGCGAAAACGACCCTCTTTAAACAATAAATCTTGTAGCGACGCTCGCAACTCCGGAGCTGGATCGGTCAGCAAACGCTTCGAGACATAGGGATAGGCTTTACTCAAAACCTTAAAATTCGGATCGACATTAATGGCAATCCCTTCTAGCGTCACCAACGACCGAATAATCAGCGCATAATAGGCCGGAACTCGGAACGGATACTCATACATTAACTCCGATAGCTGATCGGTAATGCTCTTAAAATTCAGTTCCGCAACACTCGCCCCCAGTGCATCGCTAAACACATTCCCTAGGGCCGGAATAATTGGAGTTAAATCCGTATCGGGGGTTAAAAACTCCAACTTGACATAATCATGGGCTAACCCACTAAAGTCGCGGTTGACTAAATGAACCACCGCTTCAATTAAGCCATAACGCTGATAGGGTTTCACCTCGCTCATCATGCCAAAATCCAGATAGACCAACTTGCCATCCGGAGAAGCCAATAAGTTACCGGGGTGAGGATCGGCATGGAAAAAGCCATGTTCGAGGAGTTGGCGCAGGGAACATTGAACGCCCACCTCAATTAAATGACTCGCATCTAACCCTTGGGCGCGAATGGCATCAAGTTGAGTTAGCTTAGTTCCCACCACCCATTCCATTGTCAGTACGCGGCGTTGGGTATATTCCCAGTAAATCTTAGGAATGTATATATCCGACAAATGCCCGTAAAGTTCAGCAAAGCGTTCGGCATTTTGCCCTTCATGGGTATAGTCCATCTCTTCGTAGATCCGGGCCCCAAACTCATCGGCGATCGCCACCAGGTTGCTGCGAATGCGCTTAACATTTTTTTGCGCCCAAGCGGCAAGGCGGCGGGCAATATAAAGATCGAGAGAAATTCGCTCTTGTAAGTCGGGGCGCTGCACCTTAATGGCTACGGTTTCCCCCGTTTTGAGTTTCCCTTTATACACCTGCCCCAGGGAAGCGGCGGCTACAGGTTTCGGACTAATTTCTGCATAAATCTCTTCCGGGCGATCGCCTAACTCTTCCTCAATAAACTGAAATGCCATTTCATTAGGAAACGGCGGGAGTTGATCTTGAAGTAGCGTCAACTCTTCTAGATATAAGGGCGGCACCAAATCCGGGCGCGTTGACAGGGCTTGTCCAATTTTGATATAAGCCGGCCCCAAATCTGTAAGAATCTGCCGTAACTGGATTGCCCGCTGGCGCGAATGACGCGGCGATCGCCCCCTTCTTCTGTCCCACCAAATCCCAATGCCAAACCTCAAAAAAGGCCAGACAATACTCAAAAATCGAGCAATGACTTTGAACGGTCGCCGACGATAGTACGCTAAGAGCAAGACTGGATCGTAGACCAAGCGTCCGGAGTCTTCCTCAAGATCGGCAGCCGCAGCCGAACGCAGCGCCGACGGAGAAGCCGCTATCGGTTGGGGTTCAACCGTAACGCCAGACAAACCAACAGAATTCGCATGTGGGATCGTCATATTGGAGTTTGCAGGAGAAGGAGGGACAGAAAACGAAGAGGGCGTTTTATTCATGGATTCATGCAGAATTCAGGGCAACCATGTAAAGCAATTGTAACAATGGTCTCAGCATTACAGTTCTACTCCCATCGTGCCGTTTGAGGGAAAGCTTGTCATCGGTCGAGAGGGTGGCGAACGGTTAGGATTTGCCGCCGATCGAGTAGAGATTGCCGACCCAGTAAGCTAGAGTGGGAAACCTAAGACGATGGGATGGCCTTGCGATAGCGAAATTTAGCCCATACAAAACCTTTAAGGTGACTGGACATCTATGTTGCTTGCGATCAGGATTGAAAATTTTGCACTTATCGATCGACTAGAGTTAGAGTTTGGCGCGGGATTAAATGTCTTGACGGGGGAAACCGGGGCCGGCAAGTCGATTCTGTTAGAAGCAATTGATGCGGCTTTAGGCGGGAAGCTGAATAGTCGGGCCATGCGAACGGGGGCCGATCGCGCTGTGGTAGAGGCAACCTTTGCCCTCAATGAAGCGGTGATGCAATGGCTGCAAGAGCAAGAGATTGATTTACTCGATGAATCGGTTGTGGTATGCAGTCGAGAAATGGTGATGGGTCAAGGGACGTTCCGATCGCGATCGCGGGTTAATGGTATCCTGGTGAATCGTCAAGGGATGGATCGCCTGCGGGAATCCTTGGTCGAAATTACAGCCCAAGGTCAAACGGTACAACTCGGACAACCCGCTTTACAACGAGAATGGCTCGATCTCTACGGGGGTAGGGAAGTCTTAGAGCAGCGCGGGCGGGTGGCGGCAGCCTACGAAGACGCTCAACGCGCCCTACAAGCCTTGGAACATCGCCGCAGTTCGGAACAGCACCGCCTGCAACGCATCGATTTATTAGAGTATCAGGTGGGAGAACTGCAAACCGCCAGCCTGACAACGCCCGATGAGTTAGAGCAACTCGAACAGGAAAGCCAACGCCTCGCCCACAGCGTTGAGTTACAGCAAAATAGCTATCAAATTTATCAAACCCTCTACCAAAGCGATGCTGGGGAAAATGCGGTGGCGGATCTGCTGGGGAAAGCGGAATCCCTGCTTAATGATATGTTGGAGTACGACGCTGAGTTACAACCGATTTTAGAGTTAGTGGCTGAGGCATTGGCTCAGGTGGAAGAAGCTAGTCGTCAAATTAATGCCTATGGCGATCGCCTCGAAACCGATCCCAGCCGTTTAGAAGATGTAGAAACGCGCATTCAAGACCTGAAGCAAATTTGCCGCAAATACGGCCCCACCTTAGCGGATGCGATCGCCTACAGCCAAAAAATTCAAACCGAACTCGCAGAACTCACCGGCAGCGAACAAACCCTAGAAGCCTTAGAACAAGCCCACGAGCAAGCGACAACCCATTTAATGCAGGTTTGCGCCCAGCTTACCGATCTGCGTGCCACCGCCGCCAGCCAACTCCAAGCCCGACTCGTGGAAGAACTCCGACCCCTAGCAATGGACAAGGTACAGTTTAAAGTCGGCATTCTTCCCGCCTCCCCGACGGGTAGCGGAGCCGATCGCATCGCCTTTCTGTTTAGCCCGAACCCAGGCGAACCCTTGCAGCCCCTAGCCTCAACCGCTTCGGGAGGAGAAATGAGCCGCTTTTTACTGGCGCTCAAAGCCTGTTTTTCCCAAGTCGATCCGGCTAGCACCCTCGTCTTTGATGAAATTGATGCTGGGGTATCGGGGAGAGTCGCAGGCGCGATCGCCCTCAAACTTCACCAACTCGGCTTAGGCCATCAGGTGCTGTGCGTCACTCACCAACCCATCGTTGCAGCAATGGCAGAACACCATTTTCGAGTCAGTAAAGAAGTGATTGCCCACCTAGAGCAAATTTCCAACGGTCAACATTCTCAACTGCGAACCGTCGTGCGCGTTACCCCCCTAGAAGGTCGCCAACGCCAAGAAGAACTCGCCCAACTCACCGGCGGAGAGTCCGCCCAAAGCGCGATCGCCTTTGTTGAGTCCCTACTGGTTCAAGCCGCAGAACTCCGTCAGAAAAATACACTTTAACGTTCCCTCTAGAGCGAACAGTTGCGATCGCCTTTCGCTTGCGAGAACTTCTACGGAAGCTTCGACTCAACTCCTGGTAAAAGTCAACACATCTTCTAAAAATTTTAATGCCAAAATCAGGATAGAATCAGGAGCTTTTAACCTAAATGAGCGATCCTGAATCTTACACGATCAAATCTCAATAACAGAGTAAACTGGTGAAGAGTCTGTTCTCTAGGACCCATTGCCTGGGGATAGCCCTGCACAACCACTCGTTAGCAATCAAAAAATTCCCTTCTACCGTTTTACCTTCTAACGTCGGTGACATCTATGAAAGCTTCACCTCAGCACTTTTCTACTGTGGATGCGAAAGCAACCGCGATCGATGATGATGCCCCCCAGGAAGTCACTGCAACTGTCGTGAGTGATGCTCCACACTCTGTTAGCGCTGAGGAGCCAATTCAGGAGGTTATGAATCAGAACACGCACTCTCCCTCACCGAGTAGCGCTTTAACTACCACCAAGGGAAGTTTTTCAGCGTTTCTAGCGCCTCTAACCCAAGACACCTTTAAACAAGTTGTCACCGATGTTGAAGATAAACTCAAAGTCGTTCAACAAACCCTGGGAATGTTAGACATCCTTGACAGCCAAGGTCAAGGGTTTGACTCCGTTCTCGAAGAAATGTTGCGCTCGATCACCCTGAAAACGGGAGAATTGCTCAACGCCGATCGCACCACCATCTTCTTAATTGATGAAGAAAAAGAAGAACTGTGGTCAATTGTCGCCAAAGATGAAAGCGGCAAAAATTTAGAATTACGCTTTCCCAAAACGGCTGGAATTGTGGGCGAAGTCGCCACCTTTAAAAAAGTGGTGAATATTCCCTACGACTTTTATGACGACCCCCGTTCCACCACCGCCCAACAATCGGATAAAAGAATTGGCTATCGTACCTATACGATGCTAGCGATGCCCCTGTTAAACGAAGAAACTGGGGAATTAGTGGCCGTCGTCCAACTCATTAATAAACTGCGCGCCAGCCATAACGCCGAAGCCTTACTCGCTGACAAAATCGACATGGGCGGCTTTACAGGCGAAGACGAGCAGATTTTCCGCGAATTTGCCCCTTCCATTCGCCTGATTCTAGAGTCTTCCAAATCTTTCTACATCGCCACCCAGAAACAACGCGCCGCCGCCGCCTTAATGAGCGCGGTTAGTTCCCTCAGCAAGAGCAGCCTTGACCTAGAAGACACCCTCAAACAGGTGATGGACGAGGCGAAAAAACTGATGAACGCCGATCGCAGTACCCTGTGGTTAGTCGATGACGAGCGCAACGACCTGTGGACAAAAATTCCCGTCTTGGGCGAGTTACGCTGTCCGATGGGCGTCGGCTTTGCCGGTCAAGTGGCGGCGACGGGCGAACCGATTAATATTGGCTTTGACTTATACAACCACCCCAACGCCGAAAACTCGAAAAAAACCGACCAAAAAACCGGCTATCGCACCTGTAGTTTGCTGTGTATGCCCGTTTTTAACGCCGATGGTAAATTAATTGGCGTGACGCAACTGCTGAATAAGAAAAAACAAGGCGACTATCCCCCCTATAACCCAGAAGATTGGCCGAATGCGCCGGAGGTGTGGAAAGCCAGTTTTAATCGCTCCGACCAAGAGTTCATGCAAGCGTTTAACATTCAAGCGGGGGTAGCGCTGCAAAATGCCAAACTGTTTGCCACGGTGAAACAGCAAGAGCAGATGCAACGCGATATCCTCCGCAGCTTGACCAATGGCGTGATCTCGACCGATAAGTCCGGTCACATTATCGCCATGAACGAAAGCGCTAAGGAGCTTTTAGGGTTCAAACCGGAGGATGTGTTAGAAGGTCGCCCCGTTTATGAGTTGCTGAAGATTAAAGAAGGCGACTTCTCCAAATGGTTTAATGATGCCCTGACTGCTAAAGAAGCGAAAAAACGCCAGCAATACTATCCCGACCAAACGTTAGTTTCTGAGGGGAAAGGCGGGGCCGAAGAGCATAGCATCCACCTGTCGATTAACTCCATTGCGGACGCTAGAGACATCAGCAATGTCTATGGGGCGCTGGTGGTGATGGATGATATCTCCGATGAGAAACGCCTCAAGAGTACCATGTATCGCTACATGACCCAGGAATTGGCCGAACAATTGCTGGCCAGTGGCGAAACGAAGATGGGAGGCGATCGCAAAGAAGTCTCTGTTCTGTTCTCGGATATTCGCAGTTACACCAGCCTGACCGAAAACATGGAAGCCGAAGAAGTCGTGCAAATGCTTAACGATTACTTCGAGTCTATGGTAGAAGCGGTCTTTAAGCATAAAGGAACGCTCGATAAATACATCGGCGACGCAATTATGGCTGTGTTTGGTTCGCCTTTACCTTTAGAAGATCACGCTTGGATGGCCGTGCAAACTGCCGTAGAAATGCGCCATCGCCTCGCTGAGTTCAACCGCCAACGCCAAGAAACTCACCAACCCATTATCCGGATCGGGATCGGGATTAACTCCGATAGCGTGATTAGCGGTAACATTGGCTCTAGCAAGCGGATGGAATTTACCGCTATTGGTGACGGCGTTAACTTGGGTTCCCGTTTAGAAAGTGCCTCTAAGCAATATGGCTGCGACATTATTATCAGCGAATATACCTTTGCGCCCTGTAAAGACCGCATTTGGTATCGCGAACTCGATCGCATTCGAGTCAAAGGTAAAAATAACCCAGTCTCAATTTACGAACTCGTAGAACTGCGCGCTACTGAGATTCCAGATGTTACTAAACAGGTCATCGAACACTATCACAAGGGTCGCGAATACTATCTAGATCGCAAGTTTACGCGGGCGATGGTTGAATTCGGTGCCATTATGGAGGATTTGGGCGTACAAGATAAGGCTGCACTCCTCCACCTCAACCGCATTCAACATTGGCTGAAAAATCCCCCCACCGATGAGACTTGGGATGATGGGGTGTGGACGATGCAAGAAAAATAGAATAGCGCGGTTCCTCTAGAAACCAGAGATCCAGGTCAATCAAAAAGAATCCCAGAATCTAAAGTTGGGATTCTTTTTGGTGTTGGACATTCAAGGTTAATCAACTTGGGTTTTTGAACCTCGACATTGAGATCGCGCTTTAAGGGCTGAACGCCCTCAATTTCAATCCTTAGTCGCGATATCCTGTGCGAGTCGTCCCGGTGGTTCCTGTGGTTACGGTGTCCGGATCGCGGTAGCGGGTGGTGTCGGCTGGTTTACGCATCAGTCCAGCTAAACCAATTAAGCCCAGTAAACCCAACCAACCCCAGTCAAAGCCATCATCTCGATCGCCTTCAACTACAGTGGTTGGGGTTCCCGTACCCGGTTCTGTAGGAGAAACAGTGGTTTGAGCCGAGGCGGAGAACGTGGCAGGAAGCATGGCTAAACTGAGGCTGAGAATACCCGCGCTAACCCCTTTGGATAGATGAGAAAGTTTCATGGTGTGTTTTTCATAGCGTGCTAACGACTAGCTTCAATGTATCGATCCCCCATCGCGTCTATCTCGGCCATTAGCAGGAGTCTTGGAAGCCAACGGCTATTTCCCAAGAAATAAGTCGGTTAAGTTCGCCCTCGAAAAAAATTCAGTAAAATCATTTCAATCCTTACCGATTCTGGGATTGAAGGCTGAAGATTGTTTGTTGGAAGACAGTCTACTCTGACAGGATAGTTACAATGGTTCTAGAGAGGGATGTCTTTCCTCTAGTTGCTCAGTTACTTTAACAAAGTCAAGTTAGACGCTTTCTTTATGGAATCAGGTAGTGAACCTGCCAGTCCTTTCGGCAAAACCCACAATCATCGACTGGCAGATATCATTGGAACTGCGATTGCATTACTCACCTTGACATTGCCCCTGTTTGCAATTGCCTACTATTCCTCAAGCAGCGTTGAAGTCTTTCCGCCTGCAACCTATCCGCTGCCAAGAGCTAGGGAATGAGGGTCTTTATCGCTCAATAAGATTAAAATTCTTTACTAAATATGCCACCTTAAGTGACCTTTGCGATCGCAGCCCCTGGGAATGCACGTTGTTAACCCAGTAAAATCTGGGCTGCGAAAACACCTGGAGTCAACGTCTTCCCCTACAATGCTAGTCGGGGGGCTTTTTTGGGTCTTTGAACGTCGATGGCTGGAGCGATCGACCCCCTCAAACCCAATCGGCCCCTAACAAAGACGCAGTTACAAGGAGAAGATCGTTGGATTTATCGCGCATTCCCCCTCAGCCTAAACCCGGTGTTGTGAATGTCTTGATCGAGATCACAGCCGGAAGCAAAAACAAATATGAGTATGATAAAGACCTACAAGCCTTTGCTTTAGATCGGGTACTTTACTCTTCGGTAAAATATCCCTATGACTATGGTTTCATCCCCAACACCCTGGCTGACGATGGCGATCCCCTCGATGGCATGGTGATAATGGATGAACCAACCTTTCCTGGGTGCATTATTGCGGCGCGACCGATTGGTTTATTGGAGATGGAAGACGGCGGCGATCGCGATGAAAAGCTGTTGTGCGTTCCGGACAAAGATCCGAGATACGCTCACGTCAAATCGATCAAAGACCTCGCACCGCATCGGCTGGCAGAAATTGCAGAGTTTTTTGGCAGCTACAAAAACTTAGAAAAGAAAACCGTGAAAATTGGTGAATGGAAAGATGCCGATCGAGTAATGTCGTTGGTCGAACAATGTATTAAAGCCGCTGGTTAACAGCGATCCGGCCGTAAGAGCCTTCCTTGACAGCCTGTGCTTTTTTGATTTGGGTAGCTCAGGCTGCCTTTCCCCCCCTAATAGCGCAGCCAATGCAATGAAACTCCCCTTCCCTCGCGCTCATTCTAGGCAGAAATTGCGATCGCCTGATGACTCCCCAGAGTCATTGGCGATTCCCCGACGCGATCGAGAGGGATAATATTGCTTAGATTCGTTCCTAGAAGAGTGAAGATTGCCCTCCAAATGGGCTAATAAAGCGTTCCTATGCCAGATTCAGAACCCTCTGCACCAGAGCTACAACCTTCAACAGCAACCTGTCAGTTTACTGTTCAGTTTTGGGGTGTCCGAGGCGGTATTCCCACTCCCGGAAGTGAAACGGTGCGCTATGGGGGGAATACTTCCTGTATTGAGATGCGAGTTGCCGATCGCCTTTTGATCTTTGATGCAGGAACGGGTTTGCGAGTGCTAGGCAAACATCTGTTGCGGCAACTCCCCGTTGAAGCTCACTTATTTTTCACCCATTGCCATTGGGATCGCATTCAAGGCTTTCCCTTTTTCGTACCCGGCTTTATCCCTGGAAATCGCTTCCACCTCTATGGCGCATCTGCTACCAATGGAGCATCCCTCAAACAACGCCTCAACGAACAGATGCTTCCCCCAAACTTTCCGGTACCGATTCAAATCATGCAATCGGATCTAAAGTTTCATGACATTTCTCCAGGCGATCGCCTCACCTTACCCGATATTGCCATCGAAACAAGCTGTCTCAACGATTGCCATCACACCACAGGTTATCGAGTCACTTGTCAGGGGTATAGCGCCGTTTATGCCACCGATACCCTCTGTTTGCCCGATCGCATCAATCCCGGTCTTTTACACCTAGCCCGCGAAGCCAACCTGCTGATTTATGATGCTACCTCAATGGCCCATCGCGCCAACGAGTTGCAACTGTGTCCCGACGAGGTGCAAGATTGGACGTGGAAAACCGGAATTGCGATCGCCAAAGAAGCCGGGGTGAAACAACTGGTGATTTGCCATCACGACCCCAGTCACAGCGACGATTTTCTGGATCGAGTCGAAACTCAACTGCAATCTGCTTTTCCCCACGGCAAGCTCGCCAGGGAAGGCATGAGTTTAAACGTTTGTCAAGCCTAATTTTTAAGGATGGGCTGAATAATTAAGGCGCTGGCTCTCCACCTGAGTTGCCAATTGCACCAGCTTATCGCGGACTTGACCGCTAACAATCAGGCGTTCGGCGTGGGCTAAACCCGATTCGAGATCCGGACAAACCTGAGAACGCCACAAATAAAACCCCCCATTCCAAATCGCCGATTTCAGCAGTTCGCCCGCTTCAGCTTGCAAAACCGCCCGCATCTGGTCAATCAACTCCGGGGTGGAATGAAACGGCACATCCGCTCCCGCCAACTCATAGTCGCGCGGATGCAAGAGAATGCGCTCAAAATCTTGAATTTCCGGCACATAGCAGCCGATGATGGCCGTGCGATCGCGCGAAAGGTCGCAACTACCTTCCAACCCCTTAACCGTCGTAAACTGCTCCATTCCCCGCAGTTCCAAACAAGTCTTAAACATATTTTCCGTGGGCGGATGCACGTATCCTGCAAACAAATGCTTGTCTCCCGCATAGGGACACCACATCAACTCCATCGTGGCAATGGGCGGACGCTTGCCAATCTGATCGCGATATTCCACAAACGCATGAGCCACCGGAAAATGTTGGGGAAGGTAAACAAACCCCACCCCCGTCGCTTCCAACACCTGCTGCACCTGCGCCAGCGATAAATCTCCCCATTCCACGCCCAAACCTTGCCAAACTTCCAGCAAAGGCACCCCGTACTTAGTTGGCATTCGTTCTCCACCATGCAGGATAACCGGAACCTCGCAACAAGCTAGAATCAGAGCCGTTAAAGGACTAATGGGGGCCGTGCGCGATCGCCCATCGTAAGGCGAACCCAAAATTGCGGTATGATAGCGGCGACTCAACGGGAGCAATTTTGGCCCTAACGCTTCGTAGGTATCGAGCATACCTGCCAATTCCTCGCCTGTGGGTCGTTTAATCCGATGGGCAATTAAAAATGCTCCAATTTGGGCGGGTTTAGCCTCTTGTAGCAACATGGCTCGCAATGCCTCTGCTGCTTCTGGGCGCGTTAAGTTTTCGCTAGTATGGGGGCCGCTGCCGACTTTTTTTAGAAGTTCTCGAAACGCATGACTCATCGTTTTGCCCTTTTTCCTCAAGATTCGCCACGAGCGAAGTCACTCCAATCGGATGACCTACAAATTTACCATTGAGAGAGGATAGTCCATTGGAGGCGGAATTAACTTCAAGACTAGCTCGCGGAAATGTTGAATCGGGGGGACTTGCAAGCGATCGCGCGTGGTGACTAAAACCACCTGCCGCACCAGTGGAGAGTCTTCCGCCGTGCTGTTCCAGAGCGATCGCATCACCAGCAAGGGGTCTTCTTTAACGTATAACAGGGCAGAGTGGGGTAATAAAGCAATCAACTTGCCCTGACGCACCACGCCTCGAAAGGCATCGAGAGTATTGAGTTCTAAAGCCGCTTGCAAACTTAGCCCTTGCCTGAGAAACATTTCCTGCACAAGACGTTGCATCCCGTAACCTTCTTTAAACACAACCTGGGGGTAAGACGCCAAAGCTTTCCAGGGGATTTGCTCAAATTGAGCCAGCGGGTGATTGGCGGCCATTAACACTTCAATGGGTTCTTCAAACAGCGGATCGACCACCATTTCTGCTCCGGAAGTCAGAAAGCGGTTTTGCATGACAAGGGCCAGATCCACCAATCCATCTTTTAACACTTTCAGCGCGCGATCGCTCCCCAAGGAGGTGACGCGCAATTGAACGTTGGGGAAATCCGAGCAAAACTGTTGCAACACGGGCGGTAAAGAATGGGCGCATAAAGAGGGAATGGCCGCAACGCAGAGTTCGGGCTGTTTGCCAGCCAGCAGTTCGGAGATTTCCTGTAAGGAGGCTTGCCACTCTTGGCAAATTTTGCGGGCGTGGGGCAAAAACCTTTCGCCACCAATGGTTAACTTCGCTTGAGTCGATCGATGAAACAGTTGCACGCCTAAATCTGCTTCTAATCCTTGAATTTGACGGCTGATGGTTGATTGGGTAACTCCACAATTTCGGGCAGCTTGCTGAAAGTTTCCCGTTTCAGCAACTGATAAAAAAGCTTGCAACTGTTCCAGGCGCATGATGTTGTAGCCAACACTACATTCTTAAGGATGGTAAGACCTTAGCGAAATTGCAAGCAGGTTTTGGTAAGAGAGGATACGGACAGTTGCTCAAACTTTCAATTCTTGTAAAGCGGTGGCTACGCCTTGGGCGAGTTCCGGTGATAGGCGGCTGTGGCTGAGTTGTTCTAGGTTGGGATAGGCTTCTAATTGTCGGAGGGCGGCGATCGCATGGAGTTGAACGCTTTTGTCGCTATCGGCTAATAACTGAACTAAGGCGTCAAAGGCTTGGGGTTGTCCAAGTTGACCTAAGCTCAGGGCGATCGCTTGTTTGATCGGGGGAAACTGGACGTTGGGTAGGGATGAATTTAACAGTTGCAGTAGAATTTGGGTGGCTTGAATTTGGGTTTCAAGATCGGTGAGGCGACCTAATACCGAGATGATTTCGCGGAGCGCGGGCACTGGAGCGATGGCGATCGCGCTTTGGAGCTGTTCTAGGGCGATGGGGGTGCCAATCCATCCCAGGGCGCGGACGGCCTCAATTTGCAAGGGAACCGGGGTCTGAGGCGATTGCAGCAGGCGGGCTAAGGCGATCGCGGCCGCTGGCGTTCCCAAACGGCTGAGGGCGATCGTGGCAGCTTGGCAAACCTCGAAGTTAAAGTCCCACAAGCGTTCTTGCAACAAGCTGACGAGATCGAGTTGGGCCAGCAAATCGGAGCGCAAGCCTAAACCAATCGTAGCGGCTCGTCTGATGGGGGCGGCGGTATGTTTGAGCGCTTGCAACAATAGGGGGGTAATGGCTGGATCGGTTGAGTTGCTGAGGGCTTCTAAGGCCATTGCACAGAGGGCTGGATCGCCAGAGCTATAGCTGTCTTGCTGCAAAAACTCGCCGACGACGTTCAAAAGCGGGGGCACGCTTGCCGGCCCGCCAATCACGCACAGGGAGCGCACGGCAACCATTCGCGTCCGGGGTTCGGCTAGCAAGTCTGTGAGAGCGGCGATCGCGGCTGACCCAAAATTGGTGAGGGCGATCGCGGCGGTTGCAATTAAATCTTCCCCTTCAGAGGTTTTCAGTAGATTTACTAATGCCTCAAGGACAACGGGTTCGTGAAAGTCTCCTAAAATGCGGCTGACAAACCACCGCAATTCCCAGTCGGTTTGTTCGTCTTCTAGCAGCGCAATTAAAGGCGCGATCGCACCCGTTCCCAGTTTTGGAAAGAGTTTGGCAATGTCCCATCTTTGCTGAAAGTCGCCCCAACTCAGTGCAGTTAAAGCAAACTCTAAAATCTGGGAATACTCTTCACCCTCAAGACTTTCAGCTTGATTGAGAAGCCATTGCAGCCTAGTTACCGCATCTGAAGATTGGGGAGGCTGTAGGAGAGCTAAGTCGTTCTCTATCATTATCGAATTTATGCGAGCATTAGCGCGTTTGCCATTGGCATCGCTTTACTCTAGTCAGAGTTCTGCCGCAATTTCGTAACCTGCATTACACAATTGCCGCTGCTATGTAATTTCCAGATAACTTTTATCCTATTTTTGCATAACTCAAGCAGCGACCTTTCGCCTCTTAAGTAATGAAGACTTAACAATTCGCCCAAAGCCAGTCTAGTCCAGAAAAATCGGGTCTTTTAGCATCTTCCGATCGGAAGATTTCCACCCGCATCATGCAAAGTTGCGATGATTTTCATGCAAAAAATTCATAATCCGAAATGTTTTGTAACTGAATATACGAATTCCCTTGGGGAGGTCGCCTAAGCTGGCATCTAAATCAATCCCGAATGGGGTTTATCCAGTTTGAGATTAAAAATTTAACCGGGTCAATGACTTCAGCCCAGTAGAGCGTCATCCGATGGCTTGCAATCTGCCCTCAAGACCTTAGACCGCTCAATTCTCAAGCGCTCTTTTTCTCAGTCCATTCCTCTAGTTAGACCTTCATTCGGTAGGGCTAATGCAGCGCGTTATCCCCCATGCAGTATTGAGAGCGGGAAGCTTATGACAACGACCACCGCGAAACCGAGTACCCTCAACAAGTTTGAGAAATTCAAAGCCGAAAAAGACGGACTCGCCGTCAAGTCCGAAATCGAACAATTTGCGCGGATGGGTTGGGAAGCGATGGATGAAACCGATCGCGACCATCGCCTTAAGTGGCTTGGCGTGTTCTTCCGTCCCGTCACTCCCGGCAAATTCATGTTACGGATGCGAATTCCCAACGGGATTCTCACCTCCCAACAGATGCGAGTGCTAGCAGAAATTGTCCAACGGTACGGCGAAGATGGTAACGCTGATATTACCACAAGACAAAACCTGCAACTACGCGGAATTCGGATTGAAGATATTCCCGACATCTTCAATCGGTTTGAACAAGTCGGCTTAACCTCCGTCCAGTCCGGGATGGACAACGTGCGAAACATTACCGGATCGCCCGTTGCTGGTATTGACCGCGACGAGTTGATTGACACGCGGGAATTGGTGCAAGCTGTCCAAGACACGATCACCAACTCCGGTCAAGGCAACCCAGAGTTTACCAATTTACCGCGCAAATTCAACATTGCGATCGCCGGAGGGCGCGACAACTCCGTCCACGCCGAAATTAACGACCTCGCCTTCCTCCCCGCTTACAAAGAGGGTACTCTTGGCTTCAACGTGATTGTAGGGGGCTTTTTCTCCGGGAAACGTTGCGAAGCGGCCATTCCTCTCAACGCCTGGGTTGAAGCGCACCAAGTCGTCGAACTCTGCCGAGTTGTCCTCGAAATTTACCGCGACTGCGGCTTAAGAGCCAACCGCCAAAAAGCCCGTCTCATGTGGCTGATTGATGAATGGGGAATCGAAAAATTCCGCAGCGAAGTAGACCAAAAACTCAGCTATCCCTTACAAACAGCCGCCCCCAAAGACGAAATTGACTGGGAAAAACGCGACCACATTGGCGTTTACCCCCAAAAGCAAGAGGGATATCATTACGTCGGCTTGCACGTTCCCGTCGGTCGCTTATTTGCCACAGACCTCTTCGATTTAGCCAGAGTCGCCGAGGTGTATGGTAGCGGCGAAATCCGCTTAACTGTCGAACAAAATATTATCATCCCGCAGATTCCCAATTCTCGCCTGGAAACCTTCCTCGCAGAACCGCTACTGCAAAAATTCTCGACTCAGCCCGAACCCCTAAGCCGCGCCCTCGTTTCCTGTACGGGTTCTCAGTTTTGCAACTTTGCCCTGATTGAAACCAAAAATCGAGCTTTGGCAATGATTCGCGAACTCGAAGCCGAACTCTGTGTTCCCCAGTCCGTTCGCATTCACTGGACAGGGTGCCCTAACTCCTGCGGACAACCCCAAGTTGCCGATATTGGCTTAATGGGAACCAAAACCCGCAAAGAGGGCAAAACCCTAGAAGGCGTGGATTTGTACATGGGCGGCAAAGTTGGCAAAGATGCTCACCTCGGTCAATGCGTGCAAAAAGGCATTCCCTGCGAAGACCTTAAGCCAATTTTACGTAACTTGTTAATCGAACGCTTTGGGGCAACGCCGAAGGTAGGCGCTTAAACCCCAGCTTGGGCAATATCTGCCCAACCTCACCTTTTTTGTGATTCGCAAGCCCATTTTGTACCGTTATCTGCAACGGCACAACTTCCGATTGCGCTTTTTTAAACCCTCACCTCAAGAGTGCAACCATGAGTAACTTTTCTCGACGCAAATTTCTGTTCACCGCCGCCACCGCCACCGCTAGCACCCTGTTAATTCACGGCTGTACCTCCGGCAGCAACAACAACACCACAACCGCCGGAACCGTACCTGCTGCCAACGTTAATCCCGCAGATAGCCCAGAAGTCACTGGGGCAAAGCTAGGATTTATTGCTCTGACAGATGCTGCCCCTTTGATCATTGCTAGAGAAAAAGGGATGTTTGCCAAGTATGGGATGCCTGATGTGGAAGTGCTGAAGCAGGCTTCCTGGGGCACAACCCGCGATAACCTAGAACTCGGTTCTACAGGGGGTGGCATTGATGGGGCGCATATTCTCACCCCCATGCCTTACCTGATGGCTTTAGGGACAGTCACTCAGCAACCCGTCCCCATGTATATCTTGGCGCGGTTAAATTACAACGGTCAGGGCATTCAACTTTCAAATAACTATAAGGATTTAGGGGTCGGCATTGATGCTAAAGCCCTCAAAGATGGTTTTGCTAGAGAAAAAGCCAATGGCAGAAACGATCTAAAAGCTGCTATGACTTTCCCTGGCGGTACCCACGATATGTGGATTCGCTACTGGATGGCGGCGGCGGGCATTAACCCCGACACAGATGTTTCTACGATTGTGGTACCGCCACCGCAAATGGTGGCTAACGTGAAGGTGAACAACATGGAAGCCTTCTGCGTGGGAGAACCCTGGCCGTTGCAAACCGTAAACCAAGGGATTGGGTTTATGGCCGCAACCACGGGCGAATTGTGGAAAGATCACCCCGAAAAAGCCTTTGCGATGCGAGCAGATTGGGTAGACAGCCACCCGAAAGCAGCAAAAGCGCTATTGATGGCCGTGATGGAGGCGCAACAGTGGTGCGACCAAGCCGAGAATAAGGAAGAAATGTGCCAAATCTTGGCGAAGCGGGAATGGTTTAGAGTTCCTTTCGATGATATTATCGACCGCTCCCTTGGGAAATACGATTACGGAACCGGGCGGGTCGAAGATTTCAGCAATTCCTTGGTGATGAAGTATTGGAAAGATAATGCTTCTTACCCCTATAAGAGCCATGACCTGTGGTTCTTAACCGAGAATATTCGTTGGGGCTATCTCAAGCCGGATACGGATATGCAAGCCATTATTGACAAGGTAAACCGCGAAGACTTGTGGCGGGAAGCCGCACAGACAATGGGCGTTCCGACGGCACAAATTCCCTCTAGCCCCTCTCGCGGTGTCGAAACTTTCTTTGATGGCGTCACCTTCGATCCGGAAAACCCAGAGGCTTATCTCAGACGGTTGGAAATTAAGAAAGTCAATATCTAGTTCGGCCGACAAGAAAGCATTGGTCGAGTGAGTTGACCAATGCTCGATCTCAATTGCTCAAGGCTTACACCAAAAGGATAACCGATTCATGAGTGCAAGTGTTTCTCGCCCCTCCCCCAAGATGACTCCCAATGCCGCGATCGCCTTTTTGCAGAAACGATCGCAAAAAGTCATCCGCCCCGCGATCGCGATCGCTATCTTTCTGGTCATTTGGCAAATTCTCTGCTCTAGTCCTGACGCCAACCTGCCGACGCCGATCCAAACCGTCCAAGAAACCTGGGACTTAATTATCGATCCCTTTTTCGATCGCGGCGGTACCGATAAAGGGATGGCCCTGCAAATCTTTGCTAGCCTGCGACGGGTTGCAGTGGGCTTCACCCTATCAGCAGTGGTCGGAATTGCATTAGGCATTCTCATTGGAACCAACCGCTTTGTTTACGATGCCGTCGATCCCATTTTCCAAGTTTTAAGAACCGTTCCGCCCCTGGCTTGGTTGCCCATTTCCCTAGCTGCTTTCCGCGATAGCGAACCCAGCGCCATTTTCGTGATCTTCATTACCTCCATTTGGCCGATCTTAATTAACACCACCGTCGGCGTTCAGCAAATTCCCCAAGACTATCGCAACGTGGCTCGTGTTTTACAACTGTCAAAGCGAGATTACTTCTTTAATATTCTGTTTCCGGCAACCGTTCCTTACATCTTTACCGGATTGCGAATTGGCATTGGTTTATCGTGGCTGGCAATTATTGCCGCAGAAATGCTAGTGGGGGGCGTGGGCATCGGCTTCTTTATTTGGGATGCCTGGAATAGCTCGCAAATCAGCGAAATTATCCTCGCTTTGATTTACGTCGGAATTGTCGGTTTACTCCTCGATCGCCTGATGGGATTTATCGCCTCCAAAGTTGTCCCTGAAGAAGCGAAATAGAGACGGTTCTTAATTGCTCAATTCCCCATTTCCCAAAGATTGCCATGAGTGCTTTTGTAGAAGTTGACCATATCGATCGCATTTTTCCCTTACCCAACGGGGAAAGTTATATCGCCCTCAAAAATATCGAACTCAAGATTAATAAAGGGGAATTTATCTCCTTGATCGGTCACTCCGGTTGCGGCAAATCGACCCTCCTCAACATCATTGCGGGCTTAGATCGACCCACCACCGGCGGCGTCATCTTAGAAGGGCGAGAAGTCCAAAAACCAGGACCCGATCGGATGGTGGTGTTTCAAAACTATTCCTTGCTGCCTTGGAAAACCGTCCGCGAGAATATCGCCCTCGCCGTCGATCGCGTTATGCGGCACTTACCCAAAGGCGAGCGTAAAGGCATTGTTGAGCATCATATTGATATTGTGGGCTTGCGCCATGCAGCTCACAAGCGGCCGGCCGAACTATCTGGAGGGATGAAACAACGGGTGGCGATCGCCCGCGCCCTCGCCATTCGTCCCAAAGTGCTGTTGCTAGACGAACCCTTCGGGGCCCTAGACGCCTTGACGCGGGGCAGTCTGCAAGAGCAGTTAATGAAAATTTGCCAAGAAAACGAAGTCACCTGCGTGATGGTGACGCATGACGTAGACGAAGCCCTGCTATTATCTGACCGGATCGTCATGTTGACCAATGGCCCGGCGGCCCATATCGGTCAAATCTTAGAAGTTCCCATACCCCGTCCCCGCCAGCGCCTCGATGTGGTTAACCATCCCAGTTACTACGCCCTGCGGAACGAAATGCTGTATTTCCTCAACCAGCAAAAACGGGCGAAGCGCACCAAAGCCAAGCAGCCGATCGCGATCGGTCGCAACGGCTTAGAGAAAGTCAACCTCGATATTGGCTTTATTCCCCTCACCGACTGCGCCCCCTTAGTCGTCGCCAAAGAAAAAGGAATTTTTGCCCGTCACGGCTTAGAAGAAGTCAACCTGGTTCGCAAACCGGGCTGGCGGGCGCTGGCTAGCGATATGGCATCAGGACAGTTAGACGCGGCCCAAATGCTAGCCGGAATGCCCCTGGCGATGACCTTGGGCATGGAGAATCAACCTTCAGTTCCCATCGTCACAGCCCTTACCCTGTCGCGCAATGGTAACGCCATCACTTGGAGCAAGCAACTGTATGACCAGGGAATCCGCAGCTTAGAAGATTTTAAGCGCTCTATGCTGGCCGATTCCGATAAAGTGCATACCTTTGGCATGGTGCATCCCACCTCCATGCACAACCTGTTATTGCGCTACTGGTTTGCCAGTCATGGCATCGATCCAGATTGGGATATCAACCTCACCGTGATTCCGCCGCCGCAAATGGTCTCGAACCTGAAGGCCGGAAATATTGACGGCTATTGCGTGGGCGAACCTTGGAATTCGCGGGCCGTGTATGAAGGTTTAGGGGTGGTGATGGCTACCGATCTAGACCTGTGGGCGGGACATATTGAGAAAGTGTTAGGCGTGCGCGAAGCTTGGGCGAATCAGTATCCCCAAACTCACTTAGCGTTGGTGACAGCCTTATTAGAAGCTTGCGAGTATTGCGACGATCGCCGCAACCGCGAAGAAATTCTCGAACTGATCTGTCGCCCGGAATACGTGGGTTCCGCCCCGGAATATACCCGTCCCGGCTTGCTCGATCCTTACAACAAAGGCACCGGGGAACCCGTTCAACTGCTGGATTACAATCAGTTTTACGTCGATCGTACCAACTGCCCCGACCGGACGCAAATGTTGTGGGTGATGGCACAGATGGCGCGTTGGGGAATTACGCCTTTCCCGAAAAACTGGGTAGAAATTATCGAACGCGTTTGCAAAATCGATGTGTTTAGCGAAGCGGCGAGAAGTTTAGGCTTCTTAGATACAGAACGCGATCGCGCTCCCATTCAATTATGGGATGGCGAAGTCTTTAACCCCGACGATCCCATCGGCTATCTCAGCCAAGTGGCGATCAAGCGCGACATTCAAATTCAAGAAATTATGCTGGCGAACGATGACACCCCGACCCCTTCGCCTAGCCTGCGGAAAATTGCCTAATTTTAGTCCTGGTTTTAGTCAAACAGATGGTTAATAGCAACATCCTCGTCAACCCCCCAATCGTTTCTAACCCCACTCCAGAAGCGAAGCCGTTTTTAGTCCTCGATAACCTGTCTAAGGTGTATCCCACGCCAACTGGACCCTACACCGTTTTGGAAAACGTCAATTTAACGGTCAGTGAAGGGGAATTTATCTGTTTGATCGGTCACTCTGGTTGCGGGAAGTCCACCTTGCTGAATATGGTCGGCGGGTTTACTCAACCCAGTACCGGAGAAGTCCGCCTCCCCACGGGCGTCGTTACCCAACCGGGGCCCGATCGGATGGTGGTGTTTCAAAACTACTCCTTACTCCCCTGGAAAACCGCGTTTGAAAATATCTATTTAGCGGTGAAATCGGTTTTCCCCCACAAATCCAAAAAAGAGAAAATTGAAATTGTCCGCGAACACCTCGCCCTGGTGGGCTTAGAGGAAGCCGCTGATAAGAAGCCCACCCAACTCTCTGGCGGGATGAAACAGCGGGTGGCGATCGCGCGCGCCTTAGCCATTTGTCCCCAGGTGTTAATCCTTGACGAACCCTTTGGGGCCCTAGACCCCCTGACGCGGGAAGACTTGCAAGAAGAACTCCTAGAGATTTGGCGACGCCATCAAGTCACCGTGTTGATGATTACCCACGATATTGATGAGGCGCTATTCTTAGCCGATCGCTTGGTGATGATGACCAACGGGCCGGCCGCAACCATTGGAGAAGTGCTAAACATTCCCTTCTCCCGTCCCCGCAACCGCGCCCAAATTATGGAAGATCCGACTTACTACGATCTGCGGAACTACGCTTTAGATTTCTTGTATCATCGCTATGCTCACGATGATGCGGCTTAAGTCTTTTTTTTGGCCGGATTTGATTTGTTTTGGGATCGCCCTGACAAATGACCTACGACTTTTGACTCAATGATGAACGATATCACTAAAACGCTTTGTCCATACTGTGGAGTTGGGTGCGGTTTAGAGGTGCTACCCCCCGCCCAACGGGGAAAAGCGACGAAACGAGACGATCTAGGGAACCCCATCTGGCAAGTCAGAGGCGATCGCAGCCACCCTTCTAGCCAGGGAATGGTCTGTGTCAAAGGGGCAACCATTGCAGAATCTTTGGATAAGGATCGACTCCTCTACCCGATGATCCGCGAATCGTTGGATCGACCGTTTCGTCGCGCCAGTTGGGATGAAGCGTTAGATTTAATCGTGACTCGCCTGCAAGCGGTGCAGCAACAACTCGGTCCCCAGGGAATCTGCATGTATGGTTCCGGTCAACTGCAAACGGAAGACTATTACATCGCCCAAAAGTTACTCAAAGGGTTTCTAAAAACCAATAACTTTGACTCCAACTCGCGCCTATGCATGTCTTCGGCGGTGGTTGGCTATCAACAAAGTTTGGGTTCTGATGGGCCGCCTTGCTGTTATGAGGATTTGGAACAAACCGATTTTGCCTTCTTAATTGGTACCAATGCCGCCGAATGTCATCCGATCGCCTTTAATCGCCTGCGAAAGTATCATAAGCGCAACCCCCGCGTCAAAATGGTGGTGGTCGATCCGCGCCGAACGGCGACGGCGGAAGCAGCGGATTTGCACCTCGCGATTAAACCGGGTACGGATATTGACCTCCTGAATGGCATTGCTTACCTATTAATGCAGTGGGGGGCCATTCACGCCCCGTTTATTGATGAGTGTACGAGTCATTTTCCCGAATTTGCCCAGTTAATTAGCGAGTATACGCCGGAACGGGTGGCGCAGCGCTGCGATATTCCCCTAGACTCCTTGGAAGAGGTGGCCCGCTATTGGGCGGAGTCGGAAAAGACGATTTCCCTGTGGTCAATGGGGATGAATCAGTCTTCGGAAGGGACGGCGAAGGTGCGATCGCTAATTAATCTGCACCTGATGACGGGAACTATTGGCAAACCTGGATGCGGGCCGTTTTCCCTCACCGGACAGCCGAACGCAATGGGGGGCCGCGAGTCGGGCGGGTTATCTAGCCTGTTACCGGGGTATCGATCGGTGAAGAATCCGGTGCATCGGGCGGAGGTGGAAGCCTTTTGGGGTCTGCCTCCGGGTCAAATCTCGCCGCAACCGGGATACACCGCCGGAGAAATGGTGCAAGCGCTGGAAACGGGCGGAATTGGGCTGTTGTGGGTGGTTGCGACTAATCCGGTGGTGAGTTTGCCGGATCTCGAACGGGCTAAGGCCGCGTTGGCGCGATCGCCCTTTACAATCGTTCAAGATGCCTACTATCCCACAGAAACCACCGAGTTTGCCCATGTGTTGTTACCCGCCGCCCAATGGGGCGAGAAAACGGGGACAATGACCAATTCCGAACGGGTTGTCACCCTCTGTCAGGCGTTTAGACCGCCCAAGGGCGAAGCGAAACCGGACTGGGAGATTTTTGCAGAGGTGGCCCGCCGTTTGGGTTTTGGCGATCGCTTTACCTACCCAAATTCAGCCGCAGTTTACGCGGAATACGTGCAGATCACCCAAGGACGGGTTTGCGATCTGTCTGGCTTAAGCCACGAACTCCTCGCCGATGGTCCGATCCAATGGCCCTACGGTAGCCTGGAAAAGCATTTCGACCCCCAACCCAACCGAGAACCCAATAAGCGCCTCTACACCCATTTCCGCTTCCCAACCCCAGACGGACGCGCCCGGTTTGGGGCCTATCATTCGCGAGGGTTAGCCGAACCCCCCGATCCCGATTATCCCCTGGTTCTCACCACCGGACGCCTCTACGGGCATTGGCACACCCAAACCCGGACGGGGAGAATTGAGAAGATTCAGCAAATGTATCCCCAAGCGTTTATTGAGATTCATCCCCGCGATGCGTTGAAGTTGGGGGTGGTGGAAAATGATTGGGTAGATGTTCAAAGTCGGCGCGGGAAGTCGCGGTTTGCGGTGAAGGTGACAAAAGCGATCGCGCCAGGAACGGTGTTTGTCCCCATGCATTGGGGCAGTTTGTGGGCGGAAAATGCCGAAGCGAATGCCTTAACGCATTCTGAATCTTGTCCCGATTCCAGCCAGCCTGAACTGAAAGCTTGTGCTGTACAATTGAGCAAAGTTAAATCTGAATTTGTAGAAATGGGGACTGTAGGCTCTCCTTCACTAATCGCTAAACATTAGGGAGGGGCTGAGGTTCTCGATCGGTAGCACAAGCTGGATAGACCGATAGCAAGCCTAAATCAAGCTTGAACGTCTCTAACGCCCCTCTTCTGGCGGGCGGGGTGGGACAGTTCGCCACGGGTTGAAGTTTGCAATAGGAGGCTTGGTGGGGGGATGCGATCGCAACTCAGGCTAAACGATCCCCAACCGCCAAAAAGCCAGCGCAACTGTAAAAGCCGTCTTCAAGGTGGGGCGATCTATTAATGCGGTGGTTCAAAAAATTTATCCGGAATCTCACAATCTCCGATCCGGATAACGAGCATTTTCTCAAATTCATTCATCGCCTTGAAGTCATTGTCAGTAAAATACTTTCCCTATTGATGATAGGGATTATTTTCGTTTCTCTATTCGATCTGGTTAGCTTCTTAGTTCAGCAAGTCTTTTCCCCTCCTACTGGCTTTTTTAATCGCACTCTATTTGAGATTTTTGGTTTATTCTTAAATGTTCTCATTGCTTTAGAATTACTTGAAAACATCACTGCTTATCTCCAGCGCAACGTCATTCATGTCGAATTAGTGATTGTCACTTCCTTGATTGCTGTTGCCCGAAAAGTGATTATTTTCGATCTTGAAAAAAAGCAAGCCATAGACCTAATTGCCTTAGCGCTTACCATTTTAGCCCTTTCCATTAGCTATCTTTTAATTCGGCTTTCCCGGATCAAAGATCGACCCTAAAAACTGCCCCAAATCGCGATCGCAAAAATGAGTCAATTCTTTCAATTTGAAGCTGATTTTGTAGAATCCTTAAGATGCATTCCCATGCAAGTTCGCCTCAAACTAGACACTTGTGGAATTAAACTTAAACTCAATCAATGGCATCAATTTAACCCTACAGAAAGACAAGCTTTAGTAGACCAGCCGTGCGAAAGTCCTGAAGAAATTCTTGCCTATCGGAAATTCTTACAAAACCTCGTCCAAGAACGAACTGGACAACCCGCCTCGGAATTACCCATCGAAATGCATCCCGCCTGGTTAAATGCTACGGAAATTCCTCAACAGGTACAAGAAAAAACTCAAGAACTCAACCGAGAAATGACTCTAAAGGCTTGGGAAAATCTAACTCCCGTGCAGCGTTTCGCCTTAATTAAACTGAGTCGTCCCAGTCATG
>NZ_JASVEJ010000029.1:0-64469 GCF_030285425.1 Geitlerinema calcuttense NRMC-F 0142
AGAAGGGAATTAGGAGTTAGGAGTTGGGGGTTGGGGAAGAAGGGAATTAGGAGAACTTGATAACTATCAACTCAGCACTCTCTTCCCCACTCTGCACACTGCTTCGCAGAAGCTAAAGCAACAGCACTTTCCACTCAGCACTCTTGACCCCACTCGGAACACCGCTGCTTGGTGTGCAAGCTACGGAACTGGGAACTTTGCACTCTTTTCCCCACTCAGCACTCAGCACTCAGCACTCAGCACTCAGTTCGAGAGTTATCTTCGTTTTCGAGTTTTGGCTTTGCCTTTCTTTTTACCTCGCTTTTTCTTGCTATTTTGTTCTGCTTGTTGGGCGAGAATGTCGGCTTCTAGACTTTCTCGCTTATCTATTTCTGGCAGTCTTAACAGCACCCCGGCAAAAAACCAATAATAGATGGCAACGGGATCGGTATCGAGGGGATACCAGTAGGTTTGGTAGCTAATAATGAGGATGAACACCCAAAAACAAGCCCCGAAGCTGCGGAAGTTGCGATCGCGCACGGAGCGATAGGCTTTAAAGGTGAGAACCGTTAGGGCTGTCACCATTAACAAGAATAAGATTAACCCAGGCCAGCCCACTTCATACAAGATTTTGGGAAACCAGGTTTCAATGAGGGTGGTTTTGCCAAAGGTGCGGGCGGAGTTGGTGGCCCGTCCTAAGCCTGCACCTAATAGGGTCGTTTTATCGGCGGTGTGGGCGGCTTGGGCGGCGATAAATTCGGTGGGGGGGGAGGCGTTCCAACGGCTGACGGTACTATCCCAGCGTTCTTGTACTACGTCAGGATACATGGTCATCGCCCCGCCGAGGAGGATGGCTAAACCGATGGCGATGGGGATGAAGCGTTTGAGGTTGGTGAGTTGCCCGGTAAGAACGAGTAAGATGACGGTGATGATGGGAACGAGAATTAAGGCGATCCGTTGCCCGGAAATGACCGCACAGACGAAGACGGAGGCCATCCCCCCAAGTCCCATTATTCGCCACAAGGGGGAAGGATCGCTGAAGGCGGTGGCAAAGGTGAAAAAGGCGTTGGAGATCATGAACCACGCCCAGTGCCACGGGGAAACGAAGGTTCCGGGCAACCGGATCATGTTCACCTGGGGGCTGAAGGCGAGGGAACCGCCAACGAAGCAACGGGCATCAAGGTTGGCTTTAAATAGGTCTGCGCCAACGAGGTTGCGGGTGCCTTCGCAGCGCCCTGACTGCAACATGGAATACTGGATAAAGCACAGGGCGCAGCAGATAATGGCGAAGATGACGTGCGATCGCGTTAAGAATAAAAATTCTTTTTTGGAACGGATGAGATAGTAGGCACAGGTAATCAGGGGAATATATCCCATGAAGACTTTTAAGCCTAAGATTCCCAGGAGAATTGGTTTTTCGCCAGGGGCAGAGGCTTGGGTGGCGTTCACGGCTAAAATCACGAGAACGCAATACCCCAATAGCGCATACACCCAAGGCAGAAACTTTTTGGGCAGTAGAAACGGGACGCGTTCTCGCTGGCAATATTTATAAAAGCCAAAGAGGGCGGGGATGTAGAAGGCATCCTTTGCCAGTTGAAAGAGGGGGCTGCCGCCGCCGACGGAGTAGGTGACGGTTCCAGAAATCGGCAGAAACATTAAAAAGGCCCAAATCGCCTGCCGAGGGTACTGGGAAGACAGCAGTAAGATGACGGTGGCGACAAACCCACCAAGTCCGGCTTTGTCGCCGCCAACAGCAAACCCAATTCCCCCCAGTACGGCTCCGATCCCGATGGCTTGAGCAGCGGCGGCAATGAAGGCGCTGCGATCGCTGGCAGCTTTGCGCTTTTGGGCGGCTAGCTCTTTTTTAGTAGGGGGGGACGGAACCGTGGGAGTAATGGGCGGTTCTTGGATTTTGGTTTTGGATCTAGCCAAGGAAATGCGGATTAGGTAAGGTACCGCTGAACCGCTAGCACGAGGTTATCTGCCCAGTGGTTGGCGAGTTCAGCACTTGCCGCTTCTACCATAACTCGGATAACTGGCTCTGTGCCAGAGGCGCGCACGAGGATGCGACCGCGATCGCCCATGTCTTGAGTGGCGGTGGCGATCGCCTGTTGCAGGGGGTCGCATTCTTGCCAATTTAAGCGGGTTTGACGGTCTTCGACTCGCACGTTCCGCAGCAGTTGCGGGTAGGTTTGGAAGCTAGAATCGATTAATTTGGCTAGCGGGGTTCCCGATTCCTTGACAATTGCAGCAATATGTGCAGCGGTCAGCAAGCCATCGCCGGAAATTCCGTAATGGCGACAGAGGATGTGACCGGACTGTTCGCCGCCCAGCATTGCCCCGGTTTTCACCATTTCGGCGTGGACGTATTGATCGCCAACTGCGGTGCGGATCAGGGTGCCGCCGAGTTTCTCCCAAGCGCGTTCAAAGCCGAGGTTGGCCATGACGGTGGAGATAATCGTATTTTCGGGTAATAATCCGGCATTTTTCAGGGTGTGACCCCACAGATACAGGATGTAGTCGCCATCGACGGGCCGTCCTTGGGAGTCTACGGCGATCGCGCGATCGGCATCGCCATCGAAGGCAAACCCCAGATCGGCTTGGTAATGAACTACGGCCGCTTGTAAGGCTCCTAGGTGGGTGGAACCGCACTGGACGTTAATGCGATCGCCATCGGCGCGATCGTGCAAGCAAATCACCTCGGCCCCCAACTGGCGGAACACTTCCGGCGCAACTTGAACGGCGGCTCCCCATGCCAAATCTAAAACAATCCGTAGCCCTTGCAAATTGGTGGTTTTTAACAGGGGTTGATGCAGGGATTCGGTATAGTCTTTCACCAATTCCGGGCGATAGAAATGTTGGCCCCATTCCGTTTGGGTAGAGAGGACGTTAATATCGCCCCGCAAAGCCGCCTCAATTTCCGCTTGCATCGCTTGGGGTAACTTGGTGCCTTCTGAACCAAAAAACTTAATTCCGTTGTCTTCTGGGGGATTGTGGCTGGCGGAAATCATCACGCCGCCGAGGGAATCCGTCTTGTTTGCCAGATACGCCACGCACGCGGTCGGACATAAGCCCAAATTCCAGACTTCTAAGCCCGCCGCCGTCAGTCCTGCCGAGAGGGCAGAGGATAGCATATCGCTAGAATGGCGCGAATCTTGCCCTAAAATCACCGTTCCCGAAGTTTGGGCATAAGTGCGTAAAATTTGACCCGCCCAAAACCCGACTTGCATCGCTAGGGGGGCGCTGAGAAGATCGCCGACTTTACCCCGTATCCCATCTGTCCCGAATAATGGTGTTGTGGGTAGGGTAAGGGGACTCCAAGCATGGCTGCTAGAGCGCTTTTTGCTATCTGCGATCGCCTCTAGCGGTGACGCATGGATCGGCCCGGAGTCTAGGCGACTAGAACCCTGCGTTCTAGAAGGAGAAGTAACCATAAATTAAACACTCCACACAACACACTCACAGAGGAGAATATCACCTTTTTTCCAAAATCTTCTCCACCCTATTACGCATTCCTATCTCTAGATACAGGCGTCTTTAGATGAAGGGGTGCTAGATCGAGCTATAACATCTAGGGTGTGCTAACAGCTTTCAGCTAGACTCTCAGCGATAGAATATTTCTTTATTCGCAGCCAGATAAAAATCTCCGGAACCTGGTTGACTGACAAAACTTTTTTCCCCTCATCCCCAACCCTTCTCCCATTGGGAGAAGGGAGTCAATCAGCAATGAGCGTTCCCTCTCCTAGGAGTGAGGGCGGTTCGGACAACAACCTTAATCAGATTTGTCAGTCAATCAGGGAGGTGACAGTAACCGTGCTGACGGGTGTTGGCACTGATTCAGATGCGATCGCAGTTCATCAACTTGTGAAACCTTCCTATGAACGCTCCCATACATCAGCAAACCCAGGGACTGCCACTCCGCTTCTTTTTGGTGGTTCCGTTCATTGTACAAATTTCCTTAGCCGTCGGCCTCACGGGATGGCTATCGATCCGGAACGGACAGCAAGCGGTTAATGATGTGGCTAGCCAGCTTCGAGATGAAGTCACCAGTCGGATCGATAGCGAAGTTCGCTATAGCTTAGAAACCGCAATGACCATTAATCAACTGACTGTAGACTCTATGCGCCGCGAGGCTTTGAGCTTACAGGATGTGCAAGAGGTTGAAGGCGTCTATTGGGATCATTTAATCGCCTTTGACTTCATCAGCGGTCTGGGGTTAGGGCTGCCTTCAGGCGATATGATCGGCATCTTTCGCCGCGTCAAAGAGGGTCAAGAAAGCTACTTTATTGAGTATGCCAATGACTCAACGGGCGGATATTGGTTAAGCCAGCAAGTCAATTTGCAAAAACAAGTCCTGAATAGCACCAATACAGGTAATCGCATTGATGCGCGAGAACGTCCTTGGTATCGAGCCGCCGTCGCCGCAGGTCAACCCGTTTGGACAGAAATTTATCCCTCAATTAGTCGTTCGGCCGATAAAAGTCTGGCGATTAATGCCTCTCGTCCGATTTATGACGCTAATAATAATTTTGTTGGGGTTGCGAGTGTCATTTTTAATTTGGCGCATATTAGCCAATTTCTCGATCGATTAGAACTGAGTCCGTCTGGGGAAACCTTTATCCTAGAACGCACTGGGGAGTTGGTGGGGAGTTCTGATGGCACCGATCCTTTTACCCTGGAAGCAGGACGGCTGATGGCGGTTGATAGCCCCAATCTTTTAATTCAGGCGTCTGCAACTCATTTGCAGCAGTATTTTGGCGATTTGCAGCAGATTCAACAACCGCAGCAGCTTGAGTTTTGGATTGAGGGTCAGCGCCAATTTCTTCAGGTGACGCCGCTATCTTTGGCAGAGGGAATTAATTGGTTGATTGTGGTGGCGGTTCCGGAAGCGGATTTTATGGCACAGATTAATGCCAATACGCGCAATACAATTATTTTGTGTCTTTTGGCGTTGGCGATCGCCAGTATCGTCAGCTTAATTACGTCGCGCTGGATTAGCCACCCGATTTCTCGCCTCAGTCAGGCAACTGGCGCGATCGCCCAAGGTCAACTCAATCAAACGGTTGAAACTCAAGGGATTCAAGAGTTAGAAGTCTTGGCTCGATCGTTTAACCAAATGGCCAAGCAACTGCAAGATGTGTTTAGCGAACTTGAAGCGCGAGTCGAACGGCGAACCGCCGAATTAAAAGAAGCCAAAGACGCCGCCGATACCGCTAATCAAGCGAAAAGCGAGTTTCTCGCTAACATGAGCCACGAATTGAGAACGCCCCTAAATGGGATTTTGGGTTATGCTCAAATTCTGTTGCGCGAACCCGGTTTTGACGCCAAACAAAAAGACGGTCTCAGCATTATTCAACAATGCGGCGCTCATCTGCTGACGCTGATTAACGATATTCTGGATTTGGCAAAAATTGAGGCCCGAAAGCTGGAGTTATTCCCCCACGACTTCAACTTTCAGGCGTTTCTCAACGGCATTGTCAATATTTGTCGGATTAAAGCCGAGCAAAAAGAGATTGTCTTTGATTACCAAGTGCTGAATAAACTCCCGGCGGCTATCCAGGCGGACGAAAAGCGCCTGCGCCAAGTGTTAATCAATTTACTCAGCAATGCTATTAAGTTTACCGATACGGGCGGGCGCGTCACCTTTAAGGTAGGCGCAGTTGTGGATAGTAGCAAGACAACGGTTGTTGAGTCGCCCCCATCGTGGGTTTGCTTGCGCTTTCAAGTCGAAGATACTGGGGTGGGAATGTCGCCCGATTGGATTGAGAAAATCTTTACCCCCTTTGAACAAGTGGGCGAGAAGCATCGGATGGTGGAGGGAACGGGTTTGGGACTCGCCATTAGCCAGCAAATTGTAGAAATGATGGGTTCTGCAATTCAAGTGGAAAGCGTTTTAGGAGAAGGAAGTCAGTTTTGGGTAGAAATTAATGTCCCCCAATCAACCGATTGGGTAGAATCTCAGGCGCACGCAACGCAGAATATTAGTGGATATGAGGGTAAAACGCAACGATTGCTGGTGGTAGACGATCGATGGGAGAATCGGTCAGTATTAGTGAATCTGCTAGAACCGCTAGGGTTTGAGATGGTTGAAGCCAGTCAAGGACAAGAAGGGATTGAAAGGGCGATCGCGTCTCGTCCGGATCTGGTGATTACCGATTTAGCGATGCCGGTGATGAATGGATTTGAAATGGTTCGTCAATTGCGATCGCTTCCCCAATTCCAAGACCTACCGATTATTGCTTCTTCGGCTAGCGTCTTCAATTGCGATCGCCAACAAAGTCAAGAGGCAGGTTGCACGGATTTCTTACCCAAACCGATACAATCAGAAGAATTATTAGCTCAACTCAGGCAGTATTTAAACCTGTCCTGGACTTACCAACCGGGTAGCGAACCGGCGATCGCGCCTCAAGCTGTCCCCACACCCCCTCAAAATACTTGGATCGTCCCTCCCGCTAAGGAGTTATTAGCCCTTTATACAGCCATCCGCATCGGAGATATCCGGGCTGTAGAACAAGAGGCTCGACGAATTCAACAATTGCACCCCGACTATGGCAACTTTTCGGGCAAAATATTGCAACTGGCTCAAGAGATGAACGAGCAAGCTATTCTCAAACTGGTTAAACCTTATGTGGAGGCTGAGAAATCATGACTCGGCAAAGTTTAATTCTAATTGTGGAAGACAATCCCACGAATGCCCGCGTCCTATTTGATGTCCTAGAGGCGGCCGGGTTTCGGGTTCTGTTAGCCCAATCGGGAGAGAGTGCTTTAGAAAAACTGAGTGCGATTACTCCCCATTTGATTTTGTTAGATGTAATGATGCCGGGAATGGACGGGTTTGAAACCTGCCGTCGCCTCAAAGCGGCGCAAGCCACTCAAGCCATTCCGGTGATTTTTATGACGGCTCTAACCGAAACTGCTGATAAGGTGAAAGCCTTTGCATTGGGGGCCGTCGATTACATTACGAAGCCCATCCAACAAGAAGAAGTATTAGCGCGAGTTAACGTGCATTTGCGCTTGCAAACCCTCAATCGAGAATTGCAGGATTTAAATCAGACTCTAGAGCAACAGGTGATTCAACGCACGGTTGAACTATCATCAGCGCTTGAGCAACTTCAGCAATCTCAGTTGCATTTGGTCAATAGCGAGAAAATGTCAGCTTTGGGGCAAATGGTGGCAGGTGTTGCCCATGAAATTAATAATCCTGTGGGCTTTTTGACGGGGAACTTACAGCCTGCCTTCAATTATGTTGAGGATTTATTGAGCCTGATTGATTTGTACCAAACAAAGTATCCCCAACCCGATTCGGAGATCGAAGAGCATATTGAAACTATCGATCTTGCGTTTGTGCGGGAAGATCTACCCAGTTTGCTGAATTCTATGAAGGAAGGGATAGGGCGAATTGCCAATATTAGCAATAGCCTGCGGACGTTTTCGCGTACAGATTGCAAGCGTCAAGTCGCGTTTAATCTGCATGAGGGATTAGATAGTACGTTGATGATTTTGGGGCATCGCTTGAAGGCTACAGCAAATCACCCTGAAATTAAAGCGGTTAAGCATTATGGCAACTTACCGTTGGTGGAGTGCTATCCGGGGCAACTCAATCAGGTTTTTATGAATATTTTGAGCAATGCCATTGATGCGTTAGACGAGCAAAATCAACAGCGCGCGCCGGAAGAGATCCAGGCGAATCCCAGTCAGATTCAGATTTGGACTGAAGTTTATCAACCCGGTTGGGTGAAAGTCCGCATTCTGGATAATGGGCCGGGATTATCTCCAGAAGCGCGATCGCACTTATTCGATCCTTTCTTTACGACTAAACCTGTCGGGAAAGGAACGGGGTTAGGGCTATCGATTAGTTCTCAAATTATCACGCAAAAACATGGAGGAAAGCTTTACTGCAACTCAACGCCAGGAAAGGGTACAGAATTTGTAATTGAAATTCCCATACAGCCTTCTGTACCGCTGTCTGCTGCTGCACCGGTTCGCGGTAACGCCCGCAGTTAAAATTCTCGTTGCAATAGCCAAAATCCGGTATAAGTCATGCCAGAATCGTCCGGTTGTACGAGGAGAAAGTGCAATCCCAAACTGGCTTTTTGGCGTTGGAGAAAAGTTTGACCCGCCGCCGCAACTTGGCGATCGCTAAACGTTTCCAGCACCCAGCGATCGACTAACCCCGCCTCTAAAATTAACCCATCCGGTTCCCCAGGGATATAATTTAACGCCGCAGGACGAACTTCTTGCAGCCACCGCGCCAAACGCATGGACTGACGGCCGCCATCAATGACTGCACCCGGAATCGGAACCGTAGAAGCCAATCCCAAATTTAAGGGAAATAACGCTTCAGGTAGGTGGCGAATGGGAATGGGACGCGCGCTGAACGCTTCAACCAAATTGCCCGCCGCCAGACTTGCAAACCGCCAGCGATCGCCCCAAAGATTTTCCGGTAGCGGCAAAGGTGGCGGTTTATCCAAGGCTAAAGGGGAAGAACCCGGTACAGACCGTTCGGTTAACCATTGCTTTAAAGCCAGGGTTCGCCGCGTCGGTTCAATCTCAATCCCTAAGTGCTTGCCTACCCCTTCTAAAAGATTGTACGCGACTGGGCGAAACACCTGAATCACCTCCGGCAGAGTCGCCGCCGCTTGTTGCAACTGCGAAATTAACCAAGCTTGATTCACCTCCGACTGAAGACAGCGCGCCTCATAGGTCAACTGGCGGGTGGCATCGCAAATCAGCAACTCCCAGAACGGCTGTCCGTTCTTTTGAGGCGATCGATAAATATCTACTTGCCAAATTCGAGACATGGTTTTAACGATCGATTCGATAGCGGACTAACCTTTGTACGGCTTCTGGCGAGAGTCCCAACTCTTGAATAATAGCGGCTTCCACCGCCTCCACCTCCGTCACCGGAAACTCAAAGCGCAACTCCTTGAGGGTAGTATCGGCAGTATTAACCTGAACCTCGGTAAAGTTCTCCCGGCGGTTAATTTCTGCTTCAATACTTACAATAGTGACATCAATGGCTAAATTGAGAACTTCCTCTGGATCGGCTTTAAGTTGTTGTGCGGTTTGGTAGTTATAGCTGAGAACCTGGTGCGCCACCCATCCACTACCTATCCAAAATCCCAATCCCAGTAGCGGGAGAGGCAAACAAAACTCTAAACTGGCCAGCAACCAAGACCGTTTTAGCGATCGCGCCAACGCTTGGGAGCGAGCGTGCCAAACTTGTAACCATTGAGGTTGGGACATACGATCGTTAACGATAACGCGAACTATGAGACTTTTACTGGTAGAAGATGACCCAGCACAACTCGACCCTCTTCATCTAGTTTTATCAGAAGTTGGCCATGTCGTGGATGCCGTGACTGACGCTGAAACCGCCCAGTGGTTAATCGAACAAAAAGATTACGATTTGTTGATTCTCGATTGGATGCTTCCTAAAATTAGCGGCGTGAGTTTGTGCCATCAATATCGCTCGGCGGGAAAAACGGCACCCGTTTTGATGCTGACGGCCAAAGATACCACCATTGATAAAGTCACGGCATTGGATGCTGGGGCCGATGATTATTTAGTAAAACCTGTGGATGTGGTGGAATTGTTGGCCCGCGTGCGTGCTTTGGGACGGCGATCGCCTCAATGGATTGGCGATACCCTGAGTATTGCCGATTTGCATCTTCACCTAACGACGTTGAAAGTGGAACGCCAACAAACCCAAGTGCAACTTTCAGGCCGCGAAAGTCAATTGTTAGAGTATTTTTTGCGCCGTCCCTACCAAGTCCTGACTCGCGAACAAATTGAGTTAGCTTTATGGGAATGGGGAACCGAACCCGAAAGCAATGCAGTCGCTAGTCAAGTCCGACGCTTGCGCCAACGCTTGCAAGCCGTAGAAGCCAGCGATTGGATTGAAACCATCTATGGGGTGGGTTATCGCCTCTCTCCCCCCCCTCAATCAGCGTAGGGAGTTATGTTTCATCGTTCTCGCCGCAATTTAGCTCGCTGGTTTACCTGGTCGATGGGGAGTATTTTGGTATCGTTTGCGAGTGCGGTTTATTGTATTGAAGTGCAGGATCAACTGACTTCGTTTGACCAAGCGCTGTTAGATAAAATTCAAGTGATGGCAGCCAGCGTTGAGTATCGCTACCATCGGGGACATTGGGAATTAAATTTAGAACATGTGCCGCTGTTAGGCAGTAATTCGCTGCCTTTGGATAGTAACTTAGTCTATGCCCGTTGGTATAACGAGCGAGGGCAGTTAGTGCAGTTTGTGGGGGCGTTTCCTTCAGAACAGCTTGAGGAACAACCCACGTTTCAGACCATTCGCCTGTCGGAAGAGGGGTCTGAGTTATTGCGTCAAGTGACGTTTCCGGTGACGCATCATCAAGTTTTAATTGGATATTTGCAGGTGGCGATTTCTTTATCTCCGGTGCAAGAGGCGATCGCCCAAATGCGATTATTCTTATCGGTAGGCGTCCCGGTGGCGTTGGGTGCTATTACCCTGACGGGTTGGTATTTGGGGGGAAGAGCAATGTCCCCCATCCGCAACGCCTACGATCATCTGCAACGATTTACGGCTAATGCTTCTCACGAATTGCGATCGCCTTTATCGGCAATTTTGAGCAATGCTCAGGTGGGTTTAATTTTACCAACTGGGGATGGGCAAATTCAGCGCGATCGCCTCTCGCAAATTGTGAAGACGGCGAAGGAGATGAGTCAGCTTGTCGATCAACTGCTGTTTTTGTCGCGTTCGACAGAGTATTTATCGCCAGAGGTTCTCAAGCAATTTGATTTCGGGGTTTGGTTAGAAAACTTGGCGGCAGATTATGCCCCGAAATTAGAAGCCCAACAGTTAGACTTGCAGACTCAATTTCCCTTAATGCCGGTATTGATTTGTGCCGATCCCGATCTATTGCGGCAGGCGATTGTCAACTTGCTCGATAATGCCTGTAAGTATACGCCAGCGGGCGGTCAGGTTTGTTTGCGACTCTCGACATCGGTTCGCTTCGCTACCCTGGAAATTGCGGATAATGGGATTGGCATTCCGCCAGGGGATTTACCCCATATTTATGAACGCTTTTATCGGGTAGATTCGGCTCGCAATCCGGAAACGGGGGGATTTGGTCTAGGCTTATCGATTGTCGATCAAATTGTCAAGGTTCATCGCGGTCAAATTCGGGTGAGTTCTACGGTAAATCGAGGCACCACATTTACCTTAGAATTCCCTTTGCTGTAGCAAAATCATTGCCTATCGTCAACCAACATTCGTCATAATTCCGTCATTTTTCTTTGTTAGCCTTGCGAGAGATGAAACAGAAAGTGCGAAATTCCAGCAGCAAAGGCGAAGCTTTTTTAACTGCGTTTGCAGAGTGCTGGATAGCTTTGTTTCTCAACGATACTTAAAGACTGGGTTAATTTTATGAGCGTTGTATCCGTTCGTCTGAGTGTAGGCGATCGCATTCCTGCGTTTAATCTTCCTTCGCAAACGGGAGAATACTTCAATATTGGTGACTTTGCGGGCAAACCCTTGGTCATCTGCTTTTTCCCCAATCCTTTAACACCAGACTGTATCGCTCAAGCGCGAGAAATTCAGACGTTATTACCCCAACTCGAAGCCATTGGCGTCAATCTAATTGGCGTTAGCCCGACTCCAGTAGAAGTCCTCCAAAATTTTGCCCAAACGCATCAGCTTCAATTTAAGTTACTCTCTGACCCAAAAGGCGCGCTTTGCCAAGAATACGGCATTCTCTACGGCAATGCTCAAAATCAATCTTTAACGGTTGCGCGCCAAACTTTTGTGGTGAATATCGATCTGCGAATTATCAAAGTTTACAATACGGTCGATCCGCACCAGCACGCTTCGCAACTGCTCGAAGATTTACAAGCGCTACTGGCAACTGAAGTGCCGCGCCACATTACGCGCCAAGCCCCCGTTTTACTGATTCCCAACGTCTTCGATCGCGAATTTTGCCAGCATTTAATCAATATTTGGCATACCCAAGGCAATGGCGAATCGGGGTTTATGCGCCAAGTGAACGGTCAAACGGTTGGGTTAATCGATCATAGCCATAAAATTCGCCGCGATCATTTCTTGCAAAACGGCGAAACCAAGGAACGAATTCGCTATTTATTTGGAAAACGGGTAACGCCGGAAATTTGGAAGGCCTATTGTTTTAATGTGACTCGGTTTGAAGATTTCCGAATTGTGGGTTACGATGCCAGCCGGGGGGGATATTTCCGCCCTCACCGGGATAATACCACCGCCGGAACGGCCCATCGTCGCTTTGCAATGACGATCAATTTAAATGCGGGAGAGTACGAAGGCGGTTATTTAAGATTTCCAGAATACGGCCCTCATCTCTATCGGCCAGATACGGGAAGTGCTGTGGTTTTTTCTTGCAGTCTTTTGCACGAAGCAACGGATGTAACGGCGGGATTGCGCTTTGCGTTGCTGACCTTTTTCTATGGGGAAAGAGAAGCACAAATACGAGATGAATATCGCAAGCGCAACCAAGGAAGTGAAGACCAAAACCAAGCCTATCAACCCTAGTTCTATCGTCTGCTTTAATGGACCAATCCGCGCAGGTGGGTTGGTTTTTTTGCGATCGCCCTTAGATAAAAAAATCCCCTGACCTAGTGGCAGGGGATTGGATCAGGGTGCATCTACTGATATTTCTTTTCCGAGCGAGAAAAGGAGTTCCGGAAAAAATTAGATGAATTTGCTCGGTTTCTGACCTGCGGGGGAGGAGACTGCAAAATATTAAACCTTGAGAGTGAGATTTCATTTCTAAAGATTATCCAAGCGGAGGACGCGCTCTGATGAGAAAGGAGCGATGATTATTTTATACAGATAGCCTCTATTGCTGATGGGTTGATAGGACAATCGCGATCGCATCCGTAATCGACACAGATCGCAGCGTATCTAGTCTTAGCATCACTGCGAGATAGGCCGTTACCCCTCACAGTGGTAAATAGCACAGCAACAGCGCTGTCTGTTTCATAAGGTTTGCGACTCACAGGTTGTGGAGATCTAAAACGATGAAATTCAAAATTCTCACTACAGTAGCACTTCTTTTTACCCTGGGTGTCGCGGTGCCTGTTAGAGCAGAAAATCCAGATCACGTCAGACAATTGTTAGAAACCAATCTCTGCTCTGGGTGCGATCTCAGCGGGGCCGATCTTAAGGGCGCTCACCTGATTGGTGCAGATTTAAGAGGGGCTAACCTAGCAGGGGCAGACCTATCGAATGCGAATTTGGAAGGCGCAGATTTAACCGGCGCTAATTTGCAAGATGCGGTCATGATTAGTTCTTTTTTGAATAGTGCCGATCTCAAGTCTGCGAATTTAACTGGGGTTGATTTAACAGAAGCCAATCTCATCCACGCCGATCTACAAGGGGCTGATTTAACGGATGCAGATTTATCGGGCGTCACGCTTCTGGAAACAGATTTACAGCCGGAATTGATTAATCAATAAAATTCTGTTCAGGTCTTGGTACCAGAGTCCGCTACTCTTCTGGCTGGGGTCTAGCTTGCATAAGCTAGGCCTTTTTATTGGGGAGAGGGGCGATCTTTTTTGCAAGATCGCCCCGATTATAAATTTACCTGCCGAAACTGCCAACACTGAGGGGGACAAGATCGCCGTGGGTTGTAAAGCCTAATAACATGGGTTCGTTGGGTCGAATGACTTCGCCAGTCAGAACGCAGCGTTCCTCCTTGCGCGCGATCGCTTCTACACTGGCGCGAATATCCGAACTGGCAAATTGCGGTCGATAGTCGGCGGACTTCTGCTGGACATAGTTCCACAGAATATCGCGAACCAACGCCTGATACCCTTGATTGCCAGAGAGTTGTTTGAGTTGTTCTTTGAGTTCTCTCTCTAAGCGGATGCTGGTGACTTCCATTTCAGTGGTTGAGGTTCGAGGTAAGGTTCTCATGATTTTTCTCCCGAATAGTGGACAGGGTTGTAATATCAGTGTAGTATTTTAAAAGCGAATTTCAAAGTGTTAATTAAGGAAACCCTCTTCTTGTGAAGTTTTTACAGCCCTTCTCCACTCCAATTCCTACCCTCCCCTCCCTTCGGGGTGGAGAGCGAGGTTATATCGGTGTGGAGTTTTGGTTTAAAGGGAACCTAAACGGGCTACAACAGGAATATATCAATTTAAACTTCAGCTCGATTGCACCTGTCGAGTTACGGCAGTTCAATCGCGCTCATCCGTTCAAATTTGATGCAGGACCTAGGGATAGAAGCAGGAGGTGCAGATTTAACCCTGTACCGTAACCGGATCAAAGAACTTTTAAGGTTTCTTTACAGCCCCTGCTTCTCTCCGCCTCAGAAGTAGGGGCTGTTTTTATCTCCAAAGATCGTACAGTGTTGCGATCGCGGCGGAAAACACGCTTGGGATGATGTAGTTGCTGCTGACTTGAGTTGCAATGCTAAAAAAGCGATCGCACTCCCACTGAGGCAAACAAGCCACTCCGCACCCAACCGCAAGCGCCGATTCATCCAACCGTCTTGGCGCAAACAAACTCAGAACCTGGATTAACAGGAGTTAACCGGAAGCATGTTAAAACTGACCTATACAGAAACCGGATTTTACCTGGAACGTTTAGCGCAACCGTTGGAAGAATGGGTGACGACGCGAGTCTTGGTGGCGTTGCGCGCCGGAACCCGCTTTACGGTAGAACCGAGTACGGCGGCGTTTTTGCTCCCTGCGGATTTACCGCACTTGGCTCAGTTGCAACTCGAAGCCCGTCGCGAAGATGAAGCGATCGCGTTTTCGGTTTGCGATGCCGATTATATTGAAGTTTCTTTGAAAGGAACCTGGCTGACTTGCAATCCTCAAGGGGAAGAAGGCATCTTTGTAGTGGCAATGAGCGATCGCACGGAGTTCTTTTTATCCAAGCTCTGGCAAGATTCTTTAACCTACGCCTCAGCGATTGAATAATTCTCTCTCGCGCATAGTTAAGCCTATGCGCTTTTTAATGGCTTATGAAGACCTTTCGCCTGTTTGCTTTAGTTTTGTGTACGGCTGCGATCGCAACTCCCCTGAGTTGGAAACCTGCACCCGCTCAGGAAGTGCTGCAAATTGCTCAATCCAACTGGAATACTTTTTCCTCACCGAATGGTGGCTTCTCGATCTTAATGCCCGGAACTCCTCAACCTGTCGTGCAACAAACGGTCAATCTTCCAGAAGGACAGGTGACATCCTCCTTGTTTGGCAGCCGTACTGAAGATTCTGCTTATATTGTGGGCTATAGCGATTTACCCGGAGCTGCGATCGCCTCTGCTGCCGATCGGCAATTGCTATTTGATAGCTTTCTTGAAGGCTTTGCTCGCAGCATTAACGGTCAAGTGGTTGGTCAAAATCCGATTCAACTCAATCGCTATGAAGGTCGAGAATTTGAAGTGCAAATGAACGAAGGGATAACCGCTATAGGCAGAGTCTATTTAGTCGAACAACGCCTTTATCAAATGGTGGCTGTGATTCAGCGAGAACAAAACTCACCCCAACGCATCCAAGGTTTTTTCGATTCTTTTCGCCTAGCTACAGATTCAACTGCCCAACCGACTCGGTAAAATTGGGGTAGCTATCGAAAAATTCTGAGTTAGCTGTGCCTATCTAACAGCCTTTGAAATAAGCTATCGGATGCCCAAAAAGATGTGTTTTGAAGGCTTTGGACGATAGCAGGTAGATCGATGAGCTTCTGAGTTGCTGCTCGATCCAGAATTCCGAGGATACCTGTAATACTCAAACCTTTGTCTTTCGCAGCGCGTCGTGCTTTCATGTCATCTAGCAAAACTAAGTCAGCATTGAGTTCTTGGGCTAGAAGAATAGCTGCACGTTCTCCAGGATCGAGCAAATCAACGATCGTATCCGAATCTTGGCTGACAGACTGAATTTTAAGCCAGTCGGGTGGAGTTGCGATCCAAGTTCGGACGAGGCTTGGAGCTTCAGGATCGGATAGTTCGCTATAGACTGCCTGGGGAATGACGATCTGCCGAAACAATTTAGGTAACAAGTCGATCTGCCCAATCAGAATCAGGTAGTTGATTGGGGAGGTGTTGGACACAATAATCATTCTGTGGTCAAAAGATTGTCAATGGCTTTGATATCCTGCTCTAAATCGTCTTCAGTATAGGGTAGAGACGCTTTCTCGCGCTTGAGAAATTCGTAGGTTTCCCAACGAGAAGAAAAGTTAAGTATTCGTCGGACTTCAGCGGCTCCAATATGCCCTTGACGATAGCGATCGGCTGCGATCAGTTCTAGAACTCGGCGGGAAGCATCGACGAGTTCTAGTTGATTGGCTATGTCATCGGGAAGTTCAATCGCGATCTTCACGATCGTTTTCTCCTGCTCATTTTGATACTGAAATTTTCTGTAAGGAAAAATTCAAAGCTGTTCGGCGATTAGTAACAACGCTTTTGAGATTTGTTGTTTGATATATCTCAGACTGGCCCAAATTCGGGAGTAGCAATGGGCAGATAGCAAGTCATCTATCTAGCATCAAATCGCTAAAAAGTCAAGCCTGCGAGACTGCGATTTTTGCTGTTTCTAGAATAACGTACTGGCTGCCCTCGGTTGAATCTCTGGATCGCATCCGCCGACTTGGTTGGTGCGGATAACCCATTGCAGGCTACCGTGTCTTAACAAGATTTTAGAAATATCATCATGGGCGCGACGGGGGAGAATGGTTCGCCAAGAGGTTAGGGCTTTGACCAATACCAGTCCGGGATATTCTAAAGACCCCACCCCGGCTAATTCTTGGGCGCTAGGCTGCCAATCTGAACGTAAAAAGCCAATCGGTCGTAAATGGCGCTCGATGGATTGTCCTAAACTGGCTAATTGTTCAAATCGCCAGCGCTGAGAAGAATAGGGATTTTGGTTTAACCAGTGGCGCATTTCTGGGTTAGAACGAATCTCAGATTCAATGCGTTTAATCGTTAGGTAAAGCGCCTGGTTGGAGTCTTGAACGCAGGAGGTGGCGGGGGTGACAATTGAAGCACCATCGCCGTCTCCCGTACGATAGCGAGCGGTCATGGTTTGCAGTTGGTCGCAAAATTCTTGTAAGGGAGAAAGGATGATTCCGTTAAAGTCGTAGTCTTCTGTAATGGCGGGAAATTTGACGATAATATCTGAAATGGGACGATTACCCAGCCAGCCTCTTTCTAAGTCTCCGGTATAACTTTGCCATTTAACTAATCCGGAAATAATATCATCGGGGTTGTGGCCGTAAACTTGCCAGTAATGGATATCAAAGCGCAATTCATCGGTTAATGGACAGCGAACGACTTTGGCGACGCCGTAGGAGAGATGTCCGGTTGTCACCCAGAGGGCTTTGGGTTCGGCTTTCTTACCGCCAATTCCACCGAACAAATGAATCACAATGCCAGTATCGCCTTCAGTCCATTGGCTTAAGGCGCTTTCGGCGGAATGACCAAAAGGGGCGAGTAAGGTAGTATTAGCGGTTCCTTTTTGGTCGGGAGTATTGCGCCAATTTTCTTGGGTAATATAGTTTAAGCAAGCGGGTAGTCCGGTGTAGGTGCGATCGGGGACTAAGCGCAAGATAGCACGCGGTTCTATGGCTTGGACGGTAAAGAGTCCTTGAGCATTGTAATCTCCATAAATATACCAACCCAGCGAATTTAGCGGCGATTGTTCAATGCCTTGGGGGGTGGAACGTGCAACGCCGCGTGCATCGGGAGGGACTTGGGGAATGCGGACGATTTCTTTGGGGCCGTTAAATTGTTGGTGGGTGGGGTTGTAGTGACAGACCCAATAGCGATCGCTGCCGGGGGTTTCGGGTTGGAGAATTTGGACGAGGGCGTAATAGCGACCCGTAATTTGAATCGGTTCTGAGGCGATCGCTAAGGCGAGTTGCGGTTCGGTTTCAATGCGAGGATCGGTTAATAAAACGGTGACGCTATCCTCGGTTCTTGCACCCGCTAAGGATTCTAAAGGGCTGACTTTTTTCCACTGATTTAAACGGTCGGGATGGCGATTTCCGCGCTGGCGACTCAGTTCAACTTCATGGCTATAGTTAATATCGGTAGTTACTCGCTTCAGGAAGGCTTGAATTTTAGGCGTTTGTATCCATTTGAGACGCACTCTTTTACCGACCCAATCGCAATAGCGAGGGTCGGCGTTGTGAATTTCAATCCAGACGGAGCCATCCGGGTGGCGGCTATTGGCAGATGGCAAGATTAAACGACCCGTCCAAGTGCCAATGGGACGATAAAGAGACTTGGGATTGAGGGAGTCTAAAGCGGGCAATGCCGAAGAGAAATCGCTCATTATTGAGGAGAGAAAGCTAGCTCAATTTTATTGGAGATTGCTCTGGCAGGAGTAGATGTTCCCTGATGGTTTGCTAAGGGGGTTTAGCGGTAAGCTTGAGGACCTGCCCAAATATTATTTACCACTCGTCCAAAGGTCATGGGGCGATCGCCATTTGCCATTAAGGTTTTGCCGGTGGCATCAACGGCGAGTAAGGGCCAATTTTCGTCTCCTAAATGACCCGCCCGAAATAAAACGCGGTTGGGATTATTCTGACTCCATCCTAAAAGGACGGCATGGCTATAGGAGTTGGCTTGCGGGCTTAAGGTATGGGTGCGATCGCCTTGGCTATCCCAAATCACCGCATAGTCGGAGGCGTTGGAGGAACTAAATAAGCCTTCAAATTGACGGGCTAAAATGCGATCGCCGACTTCTGACCAAGCAACGGGCATTAAAATTGCGATCGCTCCTGGCATTTGCGAGGCTTCTGTTGCCGTTAAGGGGTTATTCGCCAGGGGAGAGGCGGCGGTAATCACGCGCAAATCTCCGGTTGCTAAATTCTCTAAGAACATGATGCTATTCACGCGAGAGTTATACAGTTCTGGCTTGACTTGAAGTTGAATGCGACTATACGCCGCATACCGTCCATCCGGAGAAATCAGCGAAGGACTGCGATAATAGCGCACTCCCGTACCTCGCGTATTACTGACTTCAGTGTAGGTCGCCATCACCCAATTCCAAGGAACCGGATAGGGACTATTTAACGGATCGATCTGTTCTGAAGGTTGATTCATGGGAGCATCAGCAGACGGTGCGGGTTCGGCACAAGCAGGTTTGATGACGAGCAACAGGAGAATTGCAATCGTCCCAAAACAGGACGGGTGGCACAACCGAGCAAGAATCAGCAGCAAGTTAGACATGGATCGGTGGGTTGAATGGGGGAAGGGTGTGAGAAGCAACGCCCCAGTCAGGTTAATCCATTTTGATCTTGCAAGTCCGACCGGATAAACCGGATTGCAGTTGCTAAAAGCCGACAAAAATCGCTCAGGCTCCGGAAACGGCGACCTGATAATTCGTTCGCCGATCTTTCCAACAGCCCTTGATTTTTGCCCGTGCTTGCCCTCTGCTCAATCCCAGTTTGTGGAGTCGCGCTTGAGCAAAATGGTCTGAATCCTTTCTTACTTACTATGTATAGCAAGGAGCGCGCGATCGCGCTGCATCTTGCGCCCAAGTTGTTATGAGACTTAACCTTTAGGGGGTCTAAGCCTCTAGTCGTCGTTAGTCTAAGGCACCGTTGATTCTGGCGTTGAAGCCGTAAACCTGGCGGCTGCCGACAAAGGGGACGAGGGTGACGGGTTTTTCGTCTCCGGGTTCAAAACGCACGGCGGTACCGGCGGGAATGTCGAGGCGCATCCCTTTGGTGGCTTCTCGGTCGAAGCTGAGGGCGGCGTTGACCTCAAAGAAGTGAAAGTGGGAACCGACTTGAATCGGGCGATCGCCGGTATTGGCAACGGTTACTGTTAGAATGGGTCGTCCCGCGTTCAGTTCAATTTCACCCGATGCGGGGATAATTTCTCCTGGAATCATCTTAGCTATCTCCTGATTTGGGTCAATCGTTGAAAGGGGTAAAATTAGCGAATCGGGTTATGAACGGTCACTAATTTCGTGCCGTCGGGAAAGGTGGCTTCAACTTGCACTTCAAGTAACATTTCGGGGATGCCTTCCATGACATCGGCTCGCGACAGCAGGGTGGTGCCATAATTCATCAGTTCGGCGACGGTTCTTCCCTCTCTTGCACCTTCGAGAATGGCTGCGGAGATATAGGATACGGCTTCTGGATAGTTTAATTTCAGTCCTTTGTCTTTGCGTCTTTCTGCTAAAAGCGCAGCGGTAAAAATTAGGAGTTTGTCTTTTTCTTGGGGGGTGAGTTGCATGGGGTTTGGCTGGGATTTTTGCTTTTAGTTTATATCAATAATTGGACAAAACGTAGAAAAAAGGCTAAAACTGAAGTTGATGCTAGACTGGCCATAATCTTGACGGTTGGGTATCAAGACCCCAGGTTTGGCGGCGCAAATGACGCCAAATCGTCATAAACCAGCGTTTAGCCTCCGTCGTCGAGCGACCGCGATAGCGACAAATTAGACCGTCAGGCAGAAAAGTCATCCCTACCTGACAAAATTCATGAAAATTCACGATTTCTAATTCCCTCAACGCCTTCATTTCCAACGCATCCAGGCTTTTCCCTAACCAGACTAGCGTTCCGATTACGGGTTGTCCAGCCAAACCGTAGGGACTTTCCAGCAGGGGAGAACCCCCAGTTAGTCCAGAACGGTCTATCCACAAGGGAGTGCCATTTTGCCAAACTTCGAGCTGCGATCGCCATTGACCTTGGCTAAACCGTTCGCCGCGTGCCGTCCGTCCCAAGCGGGTTAAATCCCAACCCAGAAATACAGCACCGGGGGCTAAGTCTACGCGAGTCTGAGTGCGAAAATCAGCCCCATTGAAAAGAATTGTTTCTTGAGGCAACCACTCTAGCACCGCTTGGGAAGCAATGGCGATCGCGATCGCTTGCTGGGCCGTTGACCCTAAGCTGCGATAAATTTTACTCGCGCGACCGTTGTCACCAGCGCATGAGCTTGGGGGGCTAAATCCAGATCGATCTCAAGGCGATCGCCCCCAACCACCCCCCCAGCCGTATGGAGAATAGCGCTATGACAGATGCGATTCCCCTCCGGATAAAAAGGACGCTGAACCTTTAAAGGAGCTTGAGATTGCCCGCAATTGAATTCAGTTTTGCCTCGGTTATCGGTAAAGCCCAGTTGCAAGCGAGCGTGCCAGCCGGAGGAAGGAATGTGAGTCATGGGCAGCTTAAAGGTTAATTCTCAGTAATTTTAGGGAATACTAAGGCAACAGAGGGCCTGACTCGCATTCGATTCAGCGTTCGCCCTGCTAGCCCTAGTCTCAGTGGAACCGCACTCGAAAGAATTCGGGTCAATTTGTCCGTATTGGCATTACAGCAGACTTCACGAACCTCATGCCTAGTCGTCAACCCTCCCCATCTTTTCCCAGCGTTACCGAAGACAACCTGCTAACCCTGCTGTGGGAAACTGCAAGTATCGCTTTGTGCATTACCGACGAGCAAGGCAATTTAGTCAGCGTTAACGCGGCCTATCTCAAGCTGTATGGCGGGTTAGCCAGCGAAGTCCTCGGTCAGCATTTTACAACGGTCTTGTTAGGTGTAGGGGAGTCGCAACAGTCTCAAAGCTACGAGGGGCAAATGCAATGTAAAAATGGAGAAGTTCGCGACCTTCAGGTGACTATCGCCCCATTGCACTCTGAAAAACGTAGCTTGAAGTTAATGACGCTTGTGGATATTACAGAGTGCAAGCGCCTAAAATGCGCCCTGCAACATAGCGAACAGAGATTGGAAAAGCTGGCGGCTCATGTTCCGGGGACGCTTTATCAATTTTGTTTAAGCCGGGAGGGGAAATTTTACTTTCCCTATATCAGCTTGGGAATTGCTGAGATTGCCGAACTCGATGCCGCAACGGTCATCGCTGATGCTCAATCTCTACTCAGCTTAGTTCATCCCGATGACTGGGCAGAATTGGAAGAATCAATCGTTCTTTCGGCTCAAACGCTACACCCTTGGAAGTGGGAAGGTCGATGCATTACCCCATCGGGAAAAGTGAAATGGGTGCAAGGGGCTTCGCGTCCGGAATTGCAAGCCGACGGTAGTATTGTCTGGGATGGTTGGTTAATGGAGATTACCGATCGCAAGCAAACCAATGCGGCGTTGCTAGAGCGATCGCGCCTAGCGACCCTCTGTGCAAAAGTGGGCGCAATTTTGGGGCAAGGGGGAAATTTAGAGACGATTCTGCAAGAATGTACCCGCACTCTGGTGGTTTATTTAAATGCCAAGGGGGTGAAAATTTGGACGTTTTCCTCGCCGACCCAACCTCCACAATTGCAAGCTGCGATCGGCGAATTGGCTGGGGAATGTCCCGCAATTGGATCGGAGGGAATGTTGGCGTCTGAATTTCCGGCATATCCCTTAATTGTGGACGAACGTTTAATTGGAGTTTTAGGGATTGCAGAACAAGAAGGGTTTACGGATGCCGTTCATCATACCTTGTCTTGGATTGCCAATGCGATCGCGGTTGCAATCGACCGTTGGTGGGCGAGAGAAGCCTTACTTTCGCGGCGAGAAGGTTTATTATTTCGGCTAGCCAGCCAAATTCGCAATTCCCTAGACCTCAATACGATTCTCAACACGGCGGTTCAAGAAATTCGCAGCTTATTAAAGATTGACCGCTGTCATTTTTTGTGGTGCTGGCCCGATTTGCGATCGCCCACGCTAACCATTACGCACGAGGCGAGCGACGCTAACTTTCCCTGTTGGTTGGGAGACTATCACCTGCCCAACCTAGAACAGATGGTTGAGAGAATTCAAAACCTAGAAAGTTGGCAAATTGACGACCTATCGGTTTTTAAAAATTGTTCTCCACAAGAAGCCTGCGAAGTCGGGTTGCTTTCCCAAGGAATTACGGCGCAACTCCTATTACCCCTGCAAACCCGTTCCGGGCAACTGGGGGCAATTGCGTGCATTCATTTTAGCGGCCCCAGACCTTGGAGCGATCGCGAAGTCGATTTATTACAAGCCGTTACCAATCAATTAACCTTAGCCATTGAACAAGCGGAATTATATGCTCTCACTCGTACAGATGCCCTCCGCGCCCAAGCCCAAGCTCAGGAACTCAAACAAGCACTCCACAAACTCCAACAAACTCAAGCCCAACTGGTTCAAACTGAAAAGATGTCAAGTTTGGGACAAATGGTAGCGGGTATCGCCCATGAAATTAACAATCCGGTCAACTTCATTAATGGCAATCTCTTACATGCCAGTAACTATATTGAAGACCTGAGTGAATTGTTAACCCTCTATATGCAAGCCTATCCCAATCCCGCCTCAGAAATTACTGTTAAAGCCCAATCGATTGACTTAGAATTCATTCAAGAAGACCTTCCCCGGATTTTAGATTCTATGCGCGTTGGTGCAGAACGGATTAGTCAAATTGTTCTCTCCTTACGGAAATTCTCCCGGTTAGACGAAGCCGAAAGAAAGCACGTAAACCTCAACGAAGGCATTGACAACACCTTATCTATTTTACAACATCGACTAACATCTAAAACCAGTCCGTTTGCCATTCAAGTGATTAAAAAATATAGCGACTTACCCGCCGTTGAATGCTATGCCGGTCAACTCAATCAAGTCTTCATGAACATTCTCAGCAATGCCATTGATGCGCTAGAAGAAGCCTATCGCCAAGACTACTTTAGATCCGATACCACACCGACCATTTGGATTTATACCCAACCCATCAGCAGCCATCCTAATCCTGATATTGAAATGCCCCTCGATACCGTCCTGATTCGGATTGCTGATAATGGCATTGGCATTCCAGACTCGATTAAAAAGCGTTTATTCGATCCCTTTTTTACCACCAAATCAGTTGGTAAAGGCACCGGACTAGGCTTATCCATTAGCTATCAAGTTGTTGTTGAAAGACATGGCGGTAGCTTAGAATGTTTTTCGGAACCGGGTCAAGGCGCTGAGTTTTTTATTAAAATTCCAATTTCTCCTATCCCCGTTCTGCCTTTAGAGTAGGTGCTAACCCAAGAAGGAATTCTGTCCAATCAGTTTCAAAAGATGCTTAAACTTTATGATTTCCTGCCTTCCGGGAACGGCTATAAAGTCCGTTTATTACTGACTCAACTGCAAATTCCATTTCAGCGCATCGAGATTAATATTCTCAACCAGGAAAGCCGCACCCCAGAGTTCCTGCAAAAAAATCCCAACGGTCGCGTTCCCCTCATTGAATTAGAGTCTGGGGAATACCTCGCCGAATCGAATGCCATGTTAGTGTATTTCAGCGAAGGGACGCCCTTTTATCCGCGCGATCGCCTGCTGCAAGCTAAAGTATTACAGTGGATGTTTTTGAGCAATATAGCCACGAACCCTACATCGCCACCGTCCGGTTTTGGATAACCGAACTCAAGAAAGCCCAAGAATATCACGCAGAAATCCTCAAACGTCGTCCATCGGGTTATGCTGCCCTGGGAGTGATGGAACAGCATCTCGCCCAAAACACCTACTTTGTCGATAACCGCTATACCATCGCCGATATTGCCCTATTTGCCTATACCCACGTTGCTGAAGAAGGCGGTTATGACCTTTCAGGCTTCCCAGCCATTCGCAACTGGATAGAGCGCATTCAAGCCCAACCTCACCATATCCCGATTACCGATCCTTGTACAGGCAGTTAATCCACCTCCACCAGGATGCCAAATCGATATCCCTTACCGTAAACCGTATGAATTAAAGGCACCTCTCCCGATGCCTCAATTTTGCGACGGAGTAGGCGAATTTGGGCGGCTAACACATTACTGCTAGGTTTCTCGCTATCCGACCAAACCGACGCATGAATTTGGCGGTGAGTAAGTAACTGTCCTGGATGGCGCATGAAATATTCTAGTAACTGAGTTTCCTTCTCTGAAAGTTCAATTGCCCGCCCTTGACGATACGCTAACTGATTTTCACAGTCTAACTCTAGATCGTCAACCTGCAAGCGAGGGGCGCTGACTGTTTCGCTGCGCGACACCTCGCGACGCAATAGCGCCCTTACCCTGGCTAGTAACTCCCGCAATTCAAACGGCTTCACCAAATAATCATCCGCCCCTGCATCCAATCCTGCCACCCGGTCATCAATCGTATCTTTCGCCGTCAGGAAAAGCACGGGCGTCGCAATCTTGTGTTGGCGCAATTCTTGGCACAACTCTAACCCCGACTGTTGCGGCAACATCCAATCGAGAATTAACAATTCATACGCCTGATGCTCGATTAATTCTCCCGCCGCCGCCCCATCATAGGCAATATCTACCTCATACCCTTCGCGTTCTAAAACGCGGCTTAATGAATGGGTCAGTTCAACTTCATCATCCACTAACAGAATTCGGGCCATAGGAGCAAATTTAAAGAGACTTGGGAGTTTTACATTCAGCTTGGGCTTCATACAACCACTCTTGCATCGCGGGTAGCGACCAAAGAGTGCGGATGTATTCTTGGCAGCAATCGTCTAGAACTACATCATAAGTGACAAAGCGGGAAATAACGGGAGCAAACATCGCATCTGCAATCGAAAAAGAACCAAACAAAAACACCCCCTCTTGTCCATAGGTTTGACGACAGTTTCGCCAAAGGTTGCTGATGCGGTCAATATCCGCCTGTACCTTTAAAGTCCGTCCCGTACCTGGAAGCCTTGCACAACAGTTCATCGGCATGTTGCGTCGAAGTTCAGCAAACCCAGAGTGCATTTCACAACTCACTGCACGGGCAACTGCGCGGGATGGGGTGTCCTGGGGCCAAAGCTGAGGGGCGTAGCGTTCTGCAATATATTCGCAAATCGCTAAAGATTCCCAAATCGTTAAATCCCCATCTTGCAAAACAGGGACTTTTCCTGTGGGAGAGTAGCGCAAAATCTCAGTATGGGTCGTTGGGGTATCGAGAGGAATGCAAATTTCTTGGAATTCAACGCCAGCCTGTTTTAAGGCTAACCAAGGTCGCAGCGACCACGAAGAATAGTTTTTACTGCCGATAATTAAGGCTAGGTTGCTCATGCGGCACCGAATATGCTTTCCAAACTTCTAGCCTAGTGTAGGAGATTTCCTCTTTTTCTCGGTTAATTGTTCCCGCATTCGGTGATAATCAAGGTCTGCACGTTTGTTTTTGTAGATGCCATGATTACCGTTGCACTGCCCAAGGGCGCACTTCTCAAAGACAGCATTCAAACTTTTCAAGCCCTTGGCTTAGATTTTAGTGCTTTTCTCGATTCTTCTAATCGCCAGTTGCAAATTATGGACCCGACGCAAACGGCGAAAGCCCTCCTCGTTCGCGCCCAAGATGTGCCTGTTTATGTTGAATACGGTCAAGCGCAATTGGGGGTGGTGGGTTACGATGTGCTGCGAGAGAAGAAACCGGCTGTTGCAAATTTGGCTGATTTACGCTACGGAAAATGCCGAATGTCAGTGGCGGTAAAAGCAGCAAGTCCCTATCGGTCGGCTTTGGAATTGTCTCCCCACTGTCGGGTTGCGTCTAAGTTTGTGTATTGCGCCCGCGAGTATTTTCATAGCATTGATTTACCTGTGGAAATTATCCCGCTTTATGGTTCGGTTGAGTTAGGGCCGATTACAGGGATGTCGGAAGCTATTGTTGATTTGGTGTCAACGGGTCGGACGTTAAAGGACAATGGCTTGATTGAGATTGAAGTTTTATTTGAAAGCACGGCGCGTTTAATTGCTCATCCCCTCAGCTATCGCTTAAATTCTGGTGGGATGAATGAATGGATTGAAAAAATTCGCGCTTCTCTTTTAGCGCCTATGTAAGGGGAATGTTGGGTCAAGCGACCCAACCTACTCAGAAATTGGCGGGTTGGGCTTCCATAATGCTGACGGGGCCTGATGTTTTCAGTCGATTCGTGATTTGAAAGCCTGCGGAGGAAAGTAAGTTTTCAAACTCATCTTCTGTCCGCATACAATGACCGCCGAGTAGGAGGAGGCTAAGGCTACCCATTCCCAGAAAGGGAGACGTTTGTCCGGGAGATAGCATGAAGTCAACAATGACTAATCTATCTTTGGGGGACATGGCTTGATGGCAGTTTTTGAGAATTTCTAGGGCTTGAGGGTCTTCCCAGTTGAGGAGAACGCGGGAGAGTAAATAAAGGTCGCCACCGGATGGAATGGTTTGGAAAAAGTCGCCTCCGATGATTTGGCATCTTTGGGCAACTCCGGCTTCTGTTAAGACTGCGGGGGCACCTTGTACTACGTCTTCTCGGTCAAATAAAATAGCCTGCATTTGAGGGTTGGCGTTGAGGATAATTGCGATTAAACTTCCTGTCCCGCCACCCACATCGACTAAGGTTTTTAAGCCTGAAAAGTCGTAGGTTTCTAGAATGGGAAATAACCATTCTCTAGTGGTTTCTTGCATCCATTCATTGAAGCGATTTGCCGTTTCTGGATTTTGCTGCAAATAAGTATATAAGCTGGAATTGAAGGTTTTTGTAAAGGCAATTTCTTCGGTTTGAATGCCTTCTAATAAATGTCCCCAAAGCGGATACAATATCGCACCCATCGAGAGGACGGTTCCGCGTAAAGAGTGGGGTGTTCCCGCTAGGAGATGTTGGCTTAAGGCGTTGAGTTGAAAGGTGTTATCTTGATTTTCTGTGAAGATACCAACGCTGACGAGAAGGTGCAGTAGGGGTTCAAGGCGTTGGCGAGGGATGTCTAGCTTTTGAGCCACTTCCTCGCTCGATTGAGATCCATTTTGCAACAGGTCAGGAATTCCGAGTTGAGTCGCGACATAGATGGCTTGAGAAATTTGAAAGCCATACATCATTTCTAGCAGTGTTGCAGCAGATTGTAATTTTGCTAGGTCAGTTTTTTGAGAAGAGAAGGTCATAGATATGGCGCTTTTTGATTGGATAATATCCAGCAAGATTCCCTTTAGTCGGGGGGATTGGAAAAAAGTGCGATCGCGCTTCCTTTCCCCTTCGTTCTTCCACTGAGAGAAAGGGGAAAGGGAGGCGGTGAGTTAAGCGAGATAGGGGCGAAGTTTCTCGGCTAAGGTTTGAACGTGCGGAGGATAATTCATCGTGATATGATTGCCTGAGATTTCGTGCAGTTCTAACCCGCCTTGGGCAACTTCAATCCAAGGCTTTTCAGGATAGGGGGGGTTAATCTCATTGCGATCGCAAGCTTTAAAAAAGAGCAGGCGTCCGGGATAGGGTTGAGGTTGGTAATTCTGCATAGCGCGAGCATGAACTTTAAACCAGTGGATAAACTGCCGCACTTCGGGCAGACCAAAATCTGGGGGAATGATTTTGTCGGCAACTTTTGCTTGGTCTAAGAAATATTGCAGTTGTTCGTCGGCGGTTAATTGTTGCAAGCGATCTAGGGAGAGGGGGAGGTTAAACCCAACGCCCAATAAATAAACCAGAATTGCCGTATCATCCTCTGTGGCTAACACCGGCATTTGACCGGGGCCTGGAGTATCAATTAGAGTCAAAAGCGCAACTTTCTCGCCTTGCTGGGTGAGTTGTTGTGCCATTTCAAAGGCAATCGTTCCGCCAAAGGAAGAACCGCCTAAATAATAAGGGTCTTGGGGTTGGCGATCGCGCACGGCTTCGAGATAGCGAGTTGCGATCGCTTCTACGGTGACTAAGGACTCTTTCTCTTCAGCTTGGATGCCGTAAATGGGACGGTTGCTTTCGAGATAGCGGGCTAAATCTCGATAGATATAAACATGACCGCCTACGGGATGGATTAAAAATAAAGGCGGTTCAACATTACCGCGCCGAATTGCAACTAAGACTGGATCGCGGACAGGGGAAGATTCCGCTAAAAGTTCGGCTAAACTGGCCACTGTAGAGGCTTGCAATAAGCTATGGGTCGAAACTTCAGTTCCTAGTTTTTCGCTAAGTTGCGCCGTCAACTGCACGGCCAGCAGAGAATCTCCCCCCAAGTCAAAGAAATCATCATCAATGCCAATTTGTTCAATACCTAAGAAACGCTGCCAGACTTGAGCAATGATTTGTTCAATCTCAGTTCTCGGTGCAGTATAGGAATTGGCTAACTGGGGTCGCGCGTGGGTTGGCGGCGTCTGGATAGGGGAAACTTCTGGGAGGTATCCCGGCGGATCGATCCAATAGTGCTGGCGTTCAAAAGGATAGGTGGGCAAGGGCAGGCGATCGCGTTGTTCGTCGCGGTAGAATTCTGCCCAATCGATCGTAATGCCAGCAAGCCACAATTTGCCTAACGTAGTCAAGAGAAATGCCACATCAGACTGCTGTTCTTTGGGATGGCGTAAGGAAGAAAAAACCTCCTGTTGGGGGACTTTTTGGGGATGTTGTTTGGCGAGGCTAGCCAGCGTTCGTCCGGGACCTACTTCTAGGAGAATTGCATCGGAATTTTTGCATAACTGTTGCAGGTTTTCCGCAAAGCGTACCGTTTGCCGCAGATGTCGGGCATAATACTGCGGATCGGTCGCTGCGGCTGCGGTTATCCAAGTTCCCGTGACGTTAGAAAGATAGGGAATTTGGGGCGGGTGGAGTTTGACCTTTTGGACTTGGGCGGTAAATGGCTCTAAGATTGGCTCCATCATCCGAGAATGGAAGGCGTGGGAAGTGTGCAGGCAGCGGCTTTCAATCTCTTGGGCTGCCAGTTGCTTCTGCAAGTCCTCAATGGCTGCCTGGGGGCCGGAAACAACGCTAGTCGAGGGGGTATTCAGGACGGCAAGGTCGAGTTGTTCTCCTAAAAAGGGTTGAATTTGGGCTTCGGATAGGGGAACGGCTAGCATTGCCCCAGGGGGCATTTGTTGCATGAGTTGTCCCCGCGTCGCGACCAGGGATAGCGCCTCTTCTAGGGAGAAAACCCCGGCTAAACAAGCTGCGACATATTCCCCAATGCTGTGACCGGCCATTGCTTGGGGACGAATGCCCCAGGCCATCCACAACTGGGCGAGGGCATATTCAACCGCAAAGAGGGCGGGTTGGGTAATGGCTGTTTGTTGTAGTTGCCCAGTGGTATCTGTGGAGGCGTCGGGGTAAAGAACTTGACGCAGGTCGAGGTTGAGATGGGGTTGGAGAAGTTGGGAACATCGATCGATTTGTTGGCGAAACAGGGGTTCGGTTTGGTAGAGTTCTTTTCCCATGTTGAGGTACTGGGAACCCTGACCGGAAAATAGGAAGATAACCGGGCGGTCTTTGAGACTGGGGCAGCCGGAAAACACTTGTTTGGGATCGCCAGTGCTGAGGGCGATCGCGCCTGCTTCTACGTCCTCGCAGACGGCAATCCGGCGATGTTTGAAGGCTTGGCGTCCCACTTTCAAGGTATAGGCAATATCGGCTAGATCGCGGTTGTCTCGCTGCTGCAAGTAGGCGGCTAAATTCTCGGTGGCGCGGTCGAGGGCGGTTGCTGTTTTTGCCGAGAGAACTAAAAGTTGGGCGGGGCGAGAAGGGCCAGAGGGTGCCCTAGGGGGCGCTTCCTCTAACACGACATGGGCATTGGTTCCGCCAATGCCAAAGGAACTGACACCCGCCCGACGCGCCGTTTCCTGGGCAGTCCAGGCTTTGAGTTGCGTGTTGACGTAGAAGGGACTTTGAGCAAAGTCGATTTTGGGGTTGGGTTGCGTGAAGTGCAAGCTGGGAGGAATCTGTTGATGGCGCAACATTTGGGCGACTTTAATGACTCCGGTAACGCCAGCAGCCGTGTCTAAATGGCCGAGGTTTGTTTTTGCCGAACCGATGGCGCAGAAACCCGTTTTTTGGGTATCGAGTTGAAAGGCTTGAGTCAGGGCCGCAATTTCAATTGGATCGCCCAAAGGCGTCCCCGTACCGTGGGCTTCAACGTAGCTAAGGGTTTCTGGGTGGACATCGGCGATCGCCAACGCACTCGCGATCGCCTGCGCTTGACCGTCTATACTGGGGGCGGTGTAACCCACTTTCAGCGACCCATCGTTATTAATGGCATAGCCTTTAATCACAGCATAGATATAATCGCCCTCTGCGATCGCCTCTTCTAAGCGTTTGAGGGCAACGATGCCTACTCCGTTCCCGCTGACCGTGCCTTGGGCTTGGGCATCAAAGGCCCGACAATGACCGTCGGGAGATAAAATCATCCCCTCTTGGTAGAAATAACCCGCGATTTGAGGAACGCCAATGGCCGCCCCGCCCGCGAGGGCTAAATCGCACTGATAATTGAGCAAGCTTTGGCAGGCGGTACAAATGGCCACCAAGGAAGTAGAACAGGCCGTTTGCACGCTAACGCTAGGTCCTTGCAAATTTAGCTTGTAGGAAACGCGCGTGGCCAAAAAATCTTTCTCATTGGCGATCGCTAAGGGATAATCGCCAAAGGAAGCTCGCAATTCTCGATTGGGGTAGAGGTTCTCTAAAAAGTAGGTTCTAAAACTCCCCGCCCCCGCATAGACCCCAATTAACCCGCGATATGTTTCTGGGTCATATCCCGCCGTTTCTAGGGCTTCCCAAGCGCATTCTAAAAATAAGCGGTGTTGCGGATCGGTAATTTCTGCCTCTTTCGGATGAAACCCAAAAAAAGCCGCATCAAACCCCGCAACATCTTGTAAAACCCCTCGCGCTTTAACATAACGCGGATCGCGAACCACCTCCGGTTCAATCCCCGCCGCAATCAGTTCTTCCTCCGAAAAGAAAGTAATCGATTCTACGCCATTGCAGAGATTTTGCCAAAACTCATCCACCGTTTGGGCCCCCGGAAAGCGCCCCGCCATCCCCACAATCGCAATCCCTTCCAAAGCTTCTGAATTCATAATTTCCGTCCTCTAACGTCGTTGCGGCTTGCGTCGGTTCAGGGCTGCTTTTTGCTGCATAGCCCGTTGGCGGAGTTGCGCTTTATCGCTCTCCTGGTTGGTAGAATTCAACGATTCATCGCGCGTTGGGTTTAAATAGTCAGCCAAAGCGCTAATGGTGGGATATTTAAACAAATCGACCATTGAAATAGCGCGATTTATCTGCTGTTGGAGTTGGCTATGCATTTGCACCAGCAGTAAAGAATGCCCCCCCAAATCAAAGAAATTATCTTCAACTCCCACTTGAGGAAGCCCTAAAACTTGTTGCCAAAGTGCCACCAGCATTTGCTCGATTTCCGTTTGCGGGGCAACATAGGTTTCTTCTGACTGGGATATCGAGGGGTCTGGAATGCTTAAAGCCTTGCGGTCTACTTTGCCATTCGCAGTTAGGGGCAAAGCATTTAAAAAGACAAAGCTAGACGGCATCATATAGTCGGGTAGCTTCTGCTTCAACCACTGGCGCAGACTGCCCACTGCTGCCCGTTGCAACACTTTCAAAAAGCCCTGGGTTTCCAGAATATAGTCTATGCTTTGGTGAAAAAGGGTTTGTTCGCTGAGGTCAAGCGCCAACTCAACCCCAACTTGAGTATCCTGTTTCCAGACAATGGTTCCCTCAAACCAGCGTTTTTCCGTGGCAGTGGGGAGTTGGAAATACAAACGCACCCGTTGATGCAGCATCCAGCTTTTCGGGACATCCACTAAACCCACACCGTTAGGGGAAATATCCTGGGTACGAACCGTTGTCGCTAAATTACCCTGATATTCTGCCAGACATTCAATGTCCCAAGGGGTTCGTTCGGGCGTGAGGTTAGAAACAATATAGGCGACTAAGCGCGGGTTGCCCGTGGCATCATTTTGTTTTAAGACCGCCGTCTCTCGAACATCGGGATGTTGGGCTAGTATCGCTTCAATTTCGCCTAACTCGACGCGGAAGCCGCGAATTTTGACTTGATGGTCGATGCGACCGAGAAATTCCACATCGCCATTGGGTAAATAGCGGGCTAAGTCACCCGTTTTGTAGAGGTAAGTATTGGGTTCTGGGCTAAAGGGATGGGGAATAAATTTTTCAGCGGTTAATTCAGGACGCTTAAAATAGCCCCGCGCTAAACCATCGCCGCCAATGTAAAGTTCCCCCGGAATTCCCACCGGCACGGGTTGTAAGTAGGCATCAAGTAGATACACTTGGGTATTGGCGATCGCTCTCCCAATCGGAATCGAACCTCCCGCCCAACTCGCTTCTGTAATTGGGTGGCAGCAGGTAAAGGTGGTATTTTCCGTTGGCCCATAGCCATTAATTAACTGGCATTCGGGTAAGGCTTGCAGGACTTTTTGGACGTGCGGCACCGAAAGCACATCGCCCCCCGCTAGCAATTGGCGGACGGATTTTAAAGCTTCTAGCTGTTCGTTCACCATCAAGTTAAATAAGCCTGCCGTTAGCCACAGGAACGTCACTTGATGCTGTTGAATGGCTTGTCCTAACTCCGATAGCGAGGGCGGATGCGGGGGCATGATTGCTAGCCGCGCCCCATTCAACAAGCTGCCCCAAATTTCTAAAGTCGAGGCATCAAAAGCAACCGGGGCTAATTGTAAGAAGACTTCTTCAGCGCTGAAATGGGCGTAATCGGTGTTTTTCACTAAGCGGACAATTCCCCGATGCATGACATTGACGCCTTTAGGAACTCCCGTAGAACCGGAAGTGTACATGACATACGCCAGTTGGTCAGATGTTGCGGGAGAAGTCGGATTTTCCAAACTTTCCTGCTGAATTTGGGGGAGATCCGCATCCAAACAAACCACGCGCGCGCGGTGTTCGGGCAGGGAAGCGCGTAACGCGGATTGAGTTACCAAAACCGGAACGGCGGCATCTTCCAGCATCAGGGTTAAGCGTTGCGGCGGATAGGTTGGATCGAGGGGAACGTAAGCCCCACCCGCTTTCAGAATGGCTAAAAGTCCCACAATGAGATCGAAGGAACGTTCAACGCAAATCCCCACTAAAACTTCAGGCCCTACGCCTAGATTTTGCAAGTAATGGGCGAGTTGATTGGCGCGTTGGTTCAGTTCTTGATAGCTCAGATGTTGGTCTGCAAAAATAAGGGCTGTAGCTTCGGGCGATCGCGCCACCTGTTCCTCAAACAGTTGATGCACGCAGACCTGTCGCGGATAATCGGTTTGGGTTTGGTTCCAAACAGCTAGCTGTTGGCGTTCCCCGGCGGTTAACAGGGGCAACTGGGCGATTTTCTGTTCCGGGTTGGCGACGACGCTTTCTAAAAGGGTTTGCCAATGTCCCAACAGGCGTTCAATGGTATCGGGCTTGAAGCGTTCGGTATTGTACTCTAAACGACCAATAACTCCTTCCGGTCTTTCTTCCACATCTAAGGTTAAATCAAACTTCGCCGTATCCGTTTCCACATCTAAGTAGCTGACTTGCCAACCCTGACTTAAAACGGGCATGGGGGGTTGGGGGGCAAAAGCCACTTGAAACAGGGGATTTTCTCCGGGACGGCGTTCCGGGCGTAGAGTGGTTAACAGTTGTTCAAAGGGAACCTCTTCATGGGCGTAAGCCTTTAAGGTGACATCCCGCACCCGCGAGAGTAAGGTTTGAAAACTGGGATTGCCTGATAAATCGGTACGCAACACTAAGGTATTCACAAAGAAACCCATCATTTCGGCGGTTTCGGGTGGGTTGCGTCCGGCGCTAAAGGTGCCAACGACAATATCTTCTTGCCCAGAATAGCGATAAAGCAGCACTTTGAAGGCCGCTAGCAGCGTCATGTACAGCGTCACGCCTGCTTGCTGAGAGAGGGCTTTTAAGGCTTCTGTGAGGGGTTTGGAGAGGGCTAAACGCTGCCTCGCCCCTTGGAAACTGGGGGTTGTGGGGCGGGGATAGTCGCAGGGGAGTTGCAAAACGGGTAAATCTGCAAGCTGTTGCTGCCAATAGTCTAATTGGGGTTTGAGAGTATCCCCTTGCAGGATCTGTTGCTGCCAAACGGCAAAGTCAGCATATTGTAAGGGTAATTCCGGTAATGCTAGCGGGGGATGGCTGGGCGAATGGTCCTTAAACGCCTCGTAGAGGGTGGCGAGTTCTGGCAAGAAGGCATTGTAGATCGAAATGCCATCCATGATGATGTGATGGAAGGTGAGGAATAGCCGAGAATCGGTATCGCCAAGCTGAATTAAAGTTGCCCGCATCATCGGGCCTGTGGCTAGATCGAAGGGGGCTTTAGCTTCTTGTCCGGCAAGGTGCAAGGCGCGATCTTCTCGTTGATTGCTGGGAAGTTCTCTTAAATCAACAAAAGGTAAGTCAAAGGCGGCTGCGGGCGGATCGATAACTTGAACGGGTTTTCCCTCGACGGTCATAAAGCGGGTTCTTAAGCTTTCATGACGTTTAATTAATTCGTGCAGCGCTTTTTCTAGGGCGTCTACTTGAATTTCGCTGCCAAAATGTATCGTGCAGGGTTCGTTATAAACGGGGGCGTCGGGGGCGAGTTGCTTGAGAAACCATAATTGTTGTTGGTTCCAAGACAGCGGTAAGTAGGGATGGCGGGAAACGGGTTGAAGGGTGGCGACGGGCTGGCGCGTTTGGGTGTCGTTGCTTTCTAAGATACGTTGGGCTAGGGAAGCAACGGTCGGACAAGTAAATAAACTATCTCCGGGGAGTTCTATCTGTAAGGCATTGCGAAGGCGACCGTCAATTTGAATGGCGAGTAAAGAATGACCCCCCAATGCTAAGAAGTTATCGTAAATGCCGACGCGTTCAATACCGAGAACATCCGCCCAAATTTCAGCTAGCGTTGCTTCTAATTCGGTGCGAGGGGCAACATATTGCTCTTCTAGATCGGGTCGGCTGGCATCGGGGGCGGGTAAAGAGCGCCGATCGACTTTACCATTGGGGGTAAGGGGGAGCGCTTCTAGCAAGACAAAGCGATCGGGCGTCATATAATCGGGGAGTTTGTCTTGCACAAAACACCGCAGGCGCGGGATCAGTTTTTGGGCGACGATCTGTTGCAGGGGTTGGTTGGCGTAGTGCTGCCAAGATTGAGGGGAAACGGGAGTTTCTGCGGCGAGGACGAGGGGAGAATCAATTGAAGTTTGTTGAAACACCACGTCGTAGCAACCGGAAGCGTCTGTATTTAACCAACTGATGTGAATTTGATAGTTGAGGGCTTGGGCGAGTTGCCAAAGGGCTTCGGGATCGAGGCCTTGGGGGGGTTGGGTTTGCAGGTGGGTTTGCCATTCTCCCACGGTGTCGGGTGCGGCGTTATTATGCAACCATTGTAGGGTTTTGAGTTCGGTCTCTAAACGGGCGTTGGTAATGTGTCGCCAGCCGATTTTGGGGGGACGCTGCGATCGCAATCTTTCTTCGATCTCTGCTAGCGTCCACTGGGGTTGCCACTCTAACCATTGAATATCAGAGGTGACGGGTAAAGGTTCGCCAATTTCGAGGGTTACGTCGTAGCGAAAGCGGGTTAATTCGTTGTGGTGAATGCCGCGTTTGGGCAGAATTTCAATCTGGGCAATTTCTGGGAGGTGGTGTTTAAGGGCGCTGAAGAAGGCTGGATCGATGACGAGTTCTTCTTCTTGGGCGATGAGCGATCGCGCGGTGTTGAGTAATTGCGATCGCCTCTCGCCTTCATCAGCCCGGTACAGTTGCACGGAGGTATGATACGCCTCTAATAAGGGCAGACTTCGCAAGTCTCCTAAAAAGATTTTGCCCCCTTTGCGGACAGCTTTGACGGCTTTTTCTAAGACTGCAACCAGATAGTCAATGCTGGGGAAATGCTGAATCACAGAATTAATAATTAGGGTATCGAGACTGGCTTCAGCAATGCCCTCAAAGTTATCGGCCGATCGTTCTAGCAGGGTGACATGTTCTAACCCCGGTACGGACTGGCGCATCTGTTCGATATAGCACAGGGCTTGACCGGAGAAGTCCGCCGCCCAATAGTGGGTACAGTGGGGAGCAATGCGGGAGACTAGCAACCCAGTACCGCAACCAATCTCAAGTACCTGTTGGGGTTGCAGTTGTAAAATGCGTTCTACGGTATGTTCGACCCATTCGTGCATTTCTGCTTCTGGGATGGGTTCCCCGGTGTAGCTGCTATTCCAACCCACAATATTAAAGGTTTGGTTTTGAGGGGCGGGCGTCTGGCTGTAGGTGGTATTGTAGATGGCTTGCCATTGCGAGAGCAGTTCGCTGTCCTCATCTGCTTCTGAAGGGTTTTGGGGCGGACGGACGACGTAGGCCACCAGGCGCTTATGATTGGGGGTATCTTCTCGAACGATGACAACGGCATCTCCCACTTCCGGATGCTGGCGCAGGGTGGCTTCAATTTCGCCCAGTTCGATGCGGAAACCGCGAATTTTGACTTGATGGTCGATGCGACCGATAAATTCAATATTGCCATCGGGAAGATAGCGCCCCAGGTCGCCCGTACAGTAGAGGCGATCGCCAGTTTGGGGATGGATGATAAAGCGATCGCGGTTTTTCGGGGTCTCGCCAATAGCAGCGGGCTAGCCCGATTCCTCCAATATAAAGCTGTCCGGCTTCCCCATTCTGGCAGGGTTCTAGATCCTCGTTGAGGATGTGGAATTGCTGGCGGGTCATCGGGCGACCGTAGGGGATGCTTTTCCAATGAGGCTCGACTTGGGCAATGGGGTACAGGATCGACCAAATTGAGGCTTCTGTGGCTCCTCCCAGGCTGATGACGGCGGTTTGGGGGCTGCCTAGAGTGTGGATACGGTCGGGCAGGGTGAGGGGTATCCAGTCGCCGCTGAGGAGGACGAGGCGCAGGCTATCGGGTAGGTTGAGGTTGCGGGCTGTGGCATAATCAACCAGCATTTGCATGAGTGGGGGGGCAGAGTCCCAAAGGGTAATTTGGGCTTGGTGTAGGGTGTCTAGCCATTCGGCTGGATCGGGCGAGGCTGAGGCGCTGGGGATAACGACGGTACCGCCCACGGCCAGCAAGCCAAAGATGTCGTAGACAGAGAGGTCAAAGCTGAAGGAGGAAACGGCTAAAACGCGATCGTCCTCGTAACGCTAAAGCGCTGGTTAATGTCGAGGAGGGTATTGACAGCCCCCCGATGGGCGATCGCGACGCCTTTGGGTTTGCCTGTGGAACCGGAGGTGTAAATGACATAGGCGAGGTTATCGGGCGTTACGTCACTCTGGGGATTTTCAGCAGGCGTACTGTCTAGGTCTGTATCTAAGCAGATGACTTGGGCGCTATGCTCTGGCAGGATTGGGAGTAACGCTTGTTGAACCAGCAAGACGGGCGTTTGCGAATGCTCTAACATATACGCCAGTCGGTCGGGAGGATAACTGGGATCGAGGGGAACGTAAGCACCTCCCGCTTTGAGGATACCCAGTAAGCCAATGACCATTGAAAGCGATCGCTCGACGCAGATCGCCACGAGAACTTCAGGGCCAACTCCTAACTGTTTGAGGCGATGGGCGAGTTGGTTGGCTCGATCATTCAATTCTTGGTAGGTTAAGGACTGCTTTTGATAGACTAGCGCGATCGCATCTGGCGATTGTTGAACTTGGAACTCAAAGAGTTGGTGGAGACAAGCCTCCTGAGAATGACCAAGCATTGCGATTCTTCCTTTGGTTGTGTAGGGATTAATGGTGGGAGCAAAGGACAACGTTTGCAAGCCCAAGCTTGCATTGCCAAGTTATAGAAATGTTGTGAAGTTCAAAAGCGATGGATTGAAAGAGCGCTCTCGGTTTGGTGTAGAGGTGCTTGACTGAAACGTCTCTACAGGATGTATGGGGCTAGTTAAGGCTTTATTTCGCTCGCTGAAGAATAATCTGACACCTGTTGAACTTATATGGGTAAAGCTTAAGCTTGCAGCGATCGCGGTCACTGTTTTTCAGAATAAATCTCAATCAATATGAAAGCCTACACTCTCCTAAGCGAGAATGTAGGCAATTGTAAGGCTTTAAGGCGTTAGGTTAGGGTCTGCCGTTGTAGGAAACGCGATAGATGACCCCATTGGTATCATCGGTAAATAGCATCGAACCGTCTGGGGCGATCGCTAAACCCACAGGTCTACCAAATTGGGCTTGTCCATCGTTCGTGAGGAACCCGGTAATAAAATCCTCAAATTGGACGGGTTGATTATTCTCAAAGCGGACGCGCACCAGCTTATATCCCACGGGTGGGTTGCGGTTCCACGAACCTCGCATGGCAATAAAGGCATCTCCGCGATACTCGGCGGGAAACTGGGAACCGTTGTAAAACGCGAAGGCTAGGGGAGAACTGTGGGCTTGGTAGGTGAGAACGGGGGGTTCGGTTTGGGTTTGGCAGAATTCTTCCTTACTCATCCCTTCAGGGTTGGCGGGGAGGAAAACATCGGGTTGGCGATCGCCCCAACAAAATGGCCAGCCATAATGTCTACCCTGTTGAATGCGGTTGAGTTCTTCGGGGGGTTGATCTTCGCCACGCCAGTCAGAACCATGATCCATTCCCCACAACTCACCCGTGACGGGATGCCATCCAAAACCAATGGTATTTCGCAACCCACGGGCATAGATGCTGCGGTTGCTACCATCGGCTTGCGCCCGCAGGAGGGTGGCGTGTTCTTCGTTGGGTTCTTCGCAAGCATTGCAGGTACTCCCCACCGATAAGTACAGCATCCCATCGGGCCCAAAGGCTAGGGTGCGGTTGGGGTGTTGTCCGGCATCGGGGATATCGTCAATTAACAGTTGCGGCGATCCTTCGGTCCCATCGGGACGCAGATCTGCGGCGTAGAGTTCGGTATCGGTGACAAAATAGAGGCGGTTTTGGTGAATGGTAATGCCGTTTACATATTCTAGATCGGAGGCTACCGTGCGTCGTCGATCGGCGCGTCCGTCGCCATTGGTATCGGTGAGGGCGAGTACATCCCCTTGTTCGCGGCGCGTTACGTAAATGGTGCCGTTGGGGGCGACTGCAATCTTGCGGGGGTTGCCGAGATCGGTGGCAACAACGCCGATCTGAAACCCTTCAGGCAGCCTTAAGCGTTGCACTAATGCTTCGTTGAATTCTAACAGTTCGGGGGTGAAAAGATGCCCTTCCATCCGCTCAATTCGGAGTTGTTCGGGCAGTTGGGAATAGGCGGGAGAGAGAATTCCAAGGAGGAATGCTCCGGCAAGCAATAAACGTCCTGATGTTCTCTTGAACAGCATAAAAGGGTTCTCTGAGCAGTTGTTAAGCGATAGGAGGGAGGCTGCAAAACCAGGTTGAGCAACTTCCCATAAGAGGCGCAGAGTTAGAGGGATTTGATAAACGCGATTGGATCTAAGCTGTAGCGAATTTCAAACACGAGTTTGAACCAGGGAGATTCAGAGCTATATCGATGGATTTAATGGGGTCAAAACCGACAAGATTAATAGGACTTGCTGGCTTTTGACGATTCCAAAGGAGGGGGTTCAATGCTCTTTTTGAAGTTTTGTCGAGGCAACTTTTAAGGGTAGGATAGACTAGCTTTCTCAAACTGAAATGAACTGGAGTTAGGTTAAGAGATTGCGATCGCGATCGCATCTTCCGAAAGACAGAAGTTAATGTATGGAGTGCTATCTCCAAATCATCCCAAAGTTAGAGTTTTTGTAAAGTTAGATTGGATTGTTTTTGGTGAGGAGTGAGATTAATGGGTGTAAGTTTAAAGGCGCTAGCGATCTTAGGTATGGTTGGGATATTCTCCCCTGTGGCGGCGTTAGAGCTTCCCTTAACTGAGGAATTGCTAGAGAATGCAATAACAAATCGCGATTCTTTAGCACAAATTACTTCAGTATCAAATTTATCAGACGTACAGCCAACGGATTGGGCTTTTCAAGCTTTAGAATCTTTAATGGCTCGCTATGGTTGCTTAAGCGGTTATCCCGATAATACCTATCGTGGCAATCGAGCCTTAACGCGCTATGAGTTTGCTGCGGGTGTGAATGCTTGTTTGGATCGCATCCTCACCAGAATTAGCGATTCCTCTTTAGAAGTTTCTTCAGAAGATTGGTTAATCTTAAACCGATTGCAAGAAGATTTTGCCGTTGAATTAGCCGCGCTGCAAACTCAAGTCGATCGTTTAGAAACCCAAGTTAATCAACTGGAAAATCAACAATTTTCTCCCATTGTGCGGTTGAATACTTCAGTGGTGTTCGCGGGGACTGACTTAATCGGCGATCGCGCTGACGCTAACCCCGATACGCAGATTAACTCTAATTTTGCCCTCAACTACCGGATGCGCTTTAACTTAGTCTCCAGTTTTACCGGACGCGATCGCTTAATGGTGCGCTTGCAATCTTCTAACCGCGTTCCTAACTTTAGCGGCGTTTCAGGTACCGAGATGACGCGCCTTTCCTTTGAAGTTGGGAATACCAACGATCGGATTAATCTCAACTTACTAGAATATCGCTTTCCTGTGGGCGATCGCCTTAACCTCTACCTCTACGGAAACGCCGCCTCCCATCATTTCTATACCAACGTCCTTAACCCTTACTTTGCCAGTTTTGGCGGTGCAAAAGGTTCGCCTTCCCGCTTTTCCGAACGCAACCCCATCTATCGGATCGGCTTTCTCAGTCCGGGGGGTGCAGCCGCCAACTATCAGTTTAGCGATGCTGTACGTTTAGACTTTGGCTATTTAACCGATAATTTGAATAACCCCACAGCAGGTGCCGGACTGTTTAATGGCAGCTATAGCGCATTAGGACAGCTTACCGTTAGACCTGCCTCTAACCTAGATTTTGCCTTCACCTACGTTCGCAACTATGCCGCCAATGGTAACTTACTGCATCGCACCGGCAGTGAATTTTCTAATACTCCCTTTGGTTTAGGCGTTCCCTTAACCTCCAATTCCTATGGACTCCAAGCCTTATGGCGGATGACTCCTCGCTTCGCCGTTAGCGGGTGGTTTGGTTATACTCAAGCCAATCGAGTTGATGGCAGGCGGGGACAAGCCGACGCAATCAACTATGCTGTTAACTTAGCCTTTCCCGACTTATTCAAGGATGGGGCCGTGGGTGGAGTGGGTTTTGGGATGCCGCCGAAAGTGATTCGCAACACCCTTTCGCAACGACAAGATCCCGATACTGGGTTTCATTTAGAAGCGTTTTATGAGTATCCCCTCAATCGCAATATTAAATTAATTCCGGGCGTTATGTATCTGGTGAACCCAGACCACAACGCCGCCAACGGGAATATTTTTGTGGGGACGTTTCGCACCGTGTTTAACTTCTAAACGCGAGATCCCCAAGTTCTGGGGATCTCAACCGTTGAATTAGGCGGGAACCTTACTCTTCTGTTGTCGCGACCAATGACGGTGTTGCGCGATCGCTTCAATGAACGTTTGAGCAACCGCGTGCATATTGGAGGCGTTTTGAACGCTAATAACGCCGGAGTCGCTGCTGACTTCCCCTTGGGAACCGTTTAAATGAATGCCTTGAATTTGGGAAGCTTTCAGCAGTTCCTCCCCTTCCCCGGTGGCTGCGATCGCCTTACCATGCCGAAACGCCTCATTAATAAAATGAATCGCATCACCTTGTTGTTTGAGCGTTTCAATACTTTGCTGACCGCCAGGGACATAAATCGCATCAAACATCACCGAAGCTGAGGTCAAAAATGTCTTATCAGCCTCCATCTCTTCACCCGTCGAACTGGTAATGGTGTTGCTAAATTGCGAAACAATCATCGCCTTCGCACCCGCGTTCTGTAAGGCTTGTTGCATCGCCTTTAACTGGGAACTATCAAACCCATCAGCGACTAAGATCGCAACTTGGCGGCTTGATACGGTATCCTTAACCGTATTTTCCATACTCAACGCTGGAGAACTCTGACCGTGGTTCTGCGCGACAGGTTGGGGTTCGGGAATGCCAATACCTTTGGCGACTCGTTTGGCGAGTTCGTTGTCAATTTGGTTAAATAAATCCACCATCCGCTGGCGAATCTCTTTATATTGCACTTTACCTAACTCAAAATGAGCCGCCGAGACGATGTGGTCTTTCTCCGCTGAGGACATGCTATTCCAAAATAGCGTTGCTTGGCTGAAGTGGTCTTTGAAGCTATCGCTGCGTTTGCGAATTTTATGACCTTCGACTTTTTCAGCGTAGTGCGTAAAGGCGCGCAGGTTTTCCGGGTTCGCCATCGGACAGCCACCGCCTAGGGAGTTGGGAGAATAATTGGTGCGACCTTTATCAATGGTCTGGCGAGAATACCCGTCGCGCTGGTTGTTGTGAACCGGACAGGCGGAACGGTTGATGGGAATTTCGGCAAAGTTGGGGCCGCCTAAGCGGATCAATTGCGTGTCGAGGTATGAGAAGAGACGACCTTGCAGTAAGGGGTCGTTGCTGAAGTCAATTCCAGGGACGACATGACCGGGGTGAAAGGCAACCTGTTCGGTTTCAGCAAAGAAGTTATCTGGGTTGCGGTTCAAAACCATTTTGCCAATGATTTTGACGGGTACCATTTCCTCTGGAATGATTTTAGTAGGGTCGAGGATGTCGAAGTCGAATTTATGCTCGTCTTCCTCTTCAATGATTTGCACCCCTAATTCAAATTCGGGATACTCTCCCATTTCAATCGCATTCCACAGGTCGCGACGATTATAATCGGGGTCTTTCCCGGCGAGTTTTTGGACTTCATCCCAAACGAGGGAGTGCATTCCGAGTTTGGGTTTCCAGTGAAATTTAACAAAGCGTGCTTTTCCGGCTGCGTTGATGAAGCGGAAGGTGTGAACGCCAAAGCCTTCCATCATTCGGTAGCTTCTCGGTAAGGCCCGGTCGGAAAGCACCCACATAATCATGTGCATGGATTCGGGCATCAGGGAGATAAAATCCCAGAAGTTATCATGCGCGGCGGAAGCTTGGGGAATTTGATTATGGGGTTCTGGTTTGATGGAGTGAACCAGGTCGGGAAATTTAATCGCGTCTTGGATAAAGAAGACAGGCATATTATTTCCGACTAAATCGTAAACGCCTTCTTCAGTGTAAAATTTGGTGGCAAAACCGCGTACGTCGCGCACGGTATCGGCTGAACCTCGGAAGCCGACAACGGTGGAAAAGCGAACAAAGACGGGGGTTTTGGCGTTGGGATCTTGGAGGAATTTGGCTTTGGTATATTCCGCCATTGATTCGTAAACTTGGAAGTAACCATGCGCCCCTGAACCGCGAGCATGAACGACTCGTTCGGGAATTCGTTCGTGGTCGAAGTGGGTCATTTTCTCGCGGAAATGGAAGTCTTCCAACAGGGTAGGGCCGCGTTCTCCCACTTTTAGGGAGTTATCTGTATCGTCAATGCTGACCCCTTGGTTTGTGGTTAGTTCTTCTCCTGTTTCTCGGCGAAAGGTTTCGAGTTGTTTGTCTTTGCTATGCTCATCTACTCTACGATCGTCGTTCATGGTAATTCTACCTAGAGAAATTCTGGAGGGCGGTTTCCATTCCAGGTCTCGGCATTAGGGTCTACAAAAAGAGGAATGGAAGGCTCTATTTCTTTCAACTTTAGAAGGAAATCTGGAGGAAAGATGGCTCGCTAGAGATTTATGACTTAGGGTAGATTTTGGCATCGCAAAGAAGCGCGATCGCTCTCTCGTTAGACTGATGAATTTTGTACTTTTGTCTGAACTCAAATTGCGATCGCGCTCAGAAATTAAGTTATATTTAAGGCTGCATTAACGTTGAATTTGTGACTTGAACGGCTTTTACTAAGTCTTGATGAATGCTGTTTGAGGCTGCGACGATAAATCCCGGACGCTGATAATCGGTGCTTGAGTGTAGCGGTGGGGGTGGATTTCCTTCTAAGGTGGTAACAATGCACCCGGCAGATTGTGCTAGAAAGGCTAAAGCGGCTCCATCGATCCATTTCCCCGTCCGAATAATGGCTCCAGCTAATTCACCGCTGAACATGCCGTTGAGATTGGGAATTTGGACTTCATGGGAATAGCCAGTCGCGATATCAAAAATCTGATACTGGTCTTTTAATGCAGGTGCGATCGCTTCCATTCCCCACCCTAATAAAATAGCGGGTTGGGTTTCGCCAATTTGTAAAGGACGACACGCCTCTAGGGGATCTTCTAATTTTCCTTGCCAAGCGCCTTCACCCCGCAAGGCATAATAATAAATATCTTGGGCGGGAGAAATGGCGAGTACGGCTTCAAATTCATCGGCATTTAGAATAGCGAGAATAATTTGATAGTTGTCATGTCCATCGAGGTAAAATTGAGTCCCATCAATCGGATCGAGGGTGACTAAATAATCGCCCTGTTCGCCTAAGTCAATGGCTCGAAAATATTTGGTATTGTACGATTGCTCGTATTCTTCACCAAAAAAGCGAATATTGGGAAATGAGCCAATTAGCGCGACTTCTACAAGGGTTTGAATGGATAAATCTGCATCGCTTAAAGCGGCTGCAAACATATTTTCCTGTTGTTCTTTAATCGGACGTGCAGCAATTTGCGGTTGAATTTGTCGCGCATAGGCGGCTGCAACTCTCAGATGGGGAAGGAGGGTGTTGAGAATCTGGCGAGGGGTGGGTGTTTGCTGCATAACAATTCTTGAGTTTTGCAAGGAAAGCCACTGTCTACTGTAACGGCTTTCGCAACCCTTAAAGAGGATTTACTTCGGGGGAGTGAGTTTGCGACCGATCGGGGTTGCTAAAATGGAAGTCTACAGCATTGCGATCGCAAGGGTTATCGGTGAATGCGTCAAACCCTAATTGTGTTATTGGCAATTATCTCGATCGTTCTCTTTATTTTTGGCTTTCCGATTCTCAAAAAATGGCAGAGGCAGCGCATTAAGCAGCGTCATTTTCCTCCTCTGTGGCAAGCTATTATTGAAAATAATGTTCCGATCTATTTAGCACTAGATCCCCAAGAACGCCGCCGACTTCAGGGACATATTCAAGTCTTTTTAGCAGAAAAACAATTTATCGGTTGCCAAGGACTCCAGGTAACGTTAGAAATGAAGGTGACGATTGCAGCCGTTGCTTGTTTATTGCTGCTGAACGAACGCGGAACCTATTTCCCTAAGCTCCAATCTATTTTAATTTATCCCAATACTTATTTTGTGAAAGAAGTTACCAGCAATGATGGTTATGTTGTGGAAGAAACCCAAGTTGCTCGTTTAGGAGAGTCTTGGAATCGCGATCAATTAGTATTATCTTGGGAACAGGTTCAACGCGATATTCAAAACTGGAAAGATGGACATAATGTGATTTTACATGAGTTTGCTCACCAACTCGATCAAGAAGATGGACGGGCTGAAGGCGTGCCGATTTTATTACAAAAATCAGATTATCAACTTTGGTCAAAGGTGATGTTACGGGAGTATCAAAATCTCTGTTTAAAGGTTGAAAAGGGGATGAAGACGACTTTAGATTATTATGGTGCGACTAATCCCGCAGAGTTTTTTGCGTGGCGACGGAAACTTTTTTTGAAAAGCCGCGCCAACTCCGAAAAAAGCATCCCGAACTCTACGAACAGTTGCAACGCTACTATCAACTCGATCCGGTTCAATGGATTTAGGCTGGCTATTTTGAGCTTTAGTTGTGTTGGGTTTCGTGCCTCAACCCAACCTACGCGACTATCCTTCTTGAGGTTTAGTTCGCTATCGGAGTTTGACGAAGGGGGATTTCAATTCTAAATTCTGAACCCTGACCCAGTTGAGAAATACACTGGAGGCTTCCGCCATGTTTTTCGACAATAATCTGATGGCTGATGGCGAGTCCTAAACCTGTTCCCTGACCTACGGGTTTAGTGGTAAAAAAGGGATTGAATAAGCGCGATCGCACTGACTCGCTCATTCCTGGGCCATTATCTTTGATAGAAATGGCGACGCGGGCGGTTTCTAACAGATGATGGGTTGTAATCTGGATGGTACTGGGGTTGGCTTGAATCTCGGCTAGCGATCGCTGTTTGTTATATTCTTCCAAGGCATCAATCGCATTGGTGAGAATATTCATAAAAACTTGGTTTAATTGTCCGGCATAACATTCAATACGTGGTAAACGGCTATAGTCTTTAACGACTGCGATCGCCGGACGGTCAGCCTTGAATTTTAGGCGGTTTTGCAAAATCAGTAAAGTGCTATCAATGCCTTCGTGAATATCCACGGCTTTCATTTCAGCCTCATCAAGGCGCGAGAAATTTCGCAGGGATAAAACAATTTGTCGAATTCGATCCGCACCCACTTCCATAGAAGATAGCAGCCTGGGTAAGTCTTCGATTAAAAACTCCAAGTCAATCTCTTCAATCTGGTCGAGAATTTCAGGGCTAGGGTTAGGATAGGTGGTTTGATATGAGTGTAAAAGCTCCAATAGGTCTGAAGTATACTCTCGCGCTGGAGCCAGATTGCCATAGATGAAGTTAACGGGGTTGTTGATTTCATGGGCTACACCTGCGACTAACTGACCTAAACTTGACATTTTTTCGCTTTGGATCAGTTGCGCTTGGGTTTGTTGAAGTTCTTCTAAGGCTTTTTGAATCGCTTGCTCGGCGTTTTTGTGCGCGCTAATATCCGTGAGCGTCCCCACATAACTTTTAATCGTGCCATCCGCTTCTAACTCTGGTAACGTTTGGCACAAAACCCAGCAAATCTCGCCATTCAGACGCAGAAAGCGGTACTCGCATTGATAGTGATAGTTTTGTTCGCTAGCCGCTTTTTGCCATTCTTGGATCATGCGTTCCCGATCGTCGGGATGAATGGCGTTCATCCATCCCCCGCCCAAAAGTTCCTCAGCAGTTCGTCCCGTTAAGTAACAGGTGCGCTCGTTTGCATAAATACATTCTCCATCAATTAAGGTTTGAAAAATTCCGACAGGCGATAGTTGAGCTAAGTTTTGGTAGCGCTGTTCGCTAGCTCTTAATGCTTCTTCAGCACGTTTGCGTTCTCGGAGTGCGGCTTTTTGTTCGGTTGTTTCAATCCCAACAACTCCTAATCCTGTAATCGTTCCTGTTTCATCTTGCAAAGGAAAATAGGAAACTTCCCAAGAACGAGGATTATCGGATTGAGTAAAGGATTCTTCGCTTACTTCTAAGTTAAGAATAGCTTGTCCTGTTTCTAAAACTTGACGATAAAGGGGTTCAATAAGCGGTGCTATGTGGGGAACAATATCTTTGACCTGTTTGCCGATATGTTCGGCCATTGGTAAACCATGAACAGCGGCTGCTAAGGGATTGATCCGAACGTACTTGAGTTGGCGATCGAGAATTAACATTCCGACAGGTGCAGCGTTAAAAAAGTCATTAAATTGTTGCTGCTGGAGAAGAACTTCTTGTTCTAAATGCTTGCGCTCGGTAATGTCTTTGGTAATACCTAATGTCCCTTTTAGGTTTCCCTGGCGATCGCGATAGATATTTTTTTGGGTTAAAAATATTCGTCTTTCCCCCTCAAAATCGACAATTTCCTCAAATTCATGAAGTTTCTCACTAGCGAAAACCTGACGATCGTTTTCTATAAGAATTTCGCCTAGCTCTGAACCAAAAAGCTCGATATCTGTTTTGCCGATAATTTCTTCAAGAGTTTTGTTGATCCCGCGCAGACCGGCTTGATTAATGAACAAGAATCTTCCTTGCATATCTTTGACAAAAGCAATATCGCCGATGGTGTCAATGAGGGTTTTTAGTAAATCTTTCTCCAGCTCATTTTCGGAGTTCTGTTCTAATTCTTGAGGGGTTAGTTCTCGAATAATTCCTAGTAAATAAGCGGGGGTGTCTTCAATCCAAGATAAAGTTAATGAGATTTGAATAAAGGTATTTTGAGCAGTTAAAAGTCTAAGTTTTTTCTGATAATTTGTACTATTTTTGGTTTGAAGCTGATGGATAGCTGCCTGGATTTCTTCTCGCTCTTCAGGATGGGCGATCGCCATCAATGACGACGGGGTAAAATCTTCTCTTTGATAACCTAATAGTTCGCAGAAATAAGAATTAACCTCTAGCCATTTCCCATCTAAACTTAAATGAAATAATCCTATTGGCGCTCTTAAGAAGCTGGCCTCAAAGCGTGAGTTATCTTTGGGTTCTAAAGTCTGCATTGGTTGGCGTAATGTCAGCTTTGACTTTTGCTATGGTAACAATTTTTCTCTATTGATGAATCCGTTAAAACAAGGGTTTTGCGAGCGATTATGGGCTAATGCTGAACTGAATCTGATAACTTTAGGTCGTCAATAGGATGGGTAAAAGCAGGTTGAATAGAAGAGTGCATTTTTTGTTGAATGAAAGAATCGATAAAATTCTATCTCTTTTTCTATTGAACCTTAGAGAAAAAACTACGAAATTTCCCAACCGCGAGCAGACCTTGAAAAAGGCGAATCAAGTAAAATTACTGAAAGCGAGAAAAGCTAGCGAACTCTATATTACCTCTATAGCGTTTCGATCCGGGCGATCGCTGTAACCCTCCCCTTAACCCGTTGCGACTCAAGTCAGATTCTTAGGATTTTACCGGGTGATGCGATCGCACGATTCAACCCGCTTCTCCAGAATAGACTTTCAAGCGTTCTCCTCCGCCTGTAAAATTGCCATATCTATCAGGCGAACCGATTCGCACTCTCAACGCCAGCTTTCAAGGGAATAGATTTATGACTCACTCTCCGCCTTCTGTTGCACCTGTATCGGACACTGCCATTAACGAAATTAATGGCCCCAGTTTATTACAACAACTCCTCGATGGACAATCGCTGTCTCGCACCCAAGCCGCAGACTTAATGCAAGGATGGCTCAACGAAGCCATTCCGCCCGTTTTATCGGGAGCAATTTTAGTGGCGCTGCAAGCGAAAGGCATTTCAGCAGAAGAATTAGCGGGGATGGCACAGGTTTTGCAATCTCAGGTTGCTCCCATTCCGGAATCTTACACCCGTTACGAAACGCCCGTGATTGATACTTGCGGTACGGGAGGAGACGGCGCTTCAACCTTCAATATTTCTACCGCCGTGGCATTTGTGGTTGCTGCCGCCGGCGTGCGCGTTGCTAAACATGGCAATCGTTCCGCATCGGGTAAGGTGGGTTCGGCTGATGTTCTAGAATCGCTAGGAATCAATTTAGCAGCCCCTCAAGAGAAGGTTCTCGATGCCTTAGACGCCGTTGGGGTGACTTTTCTATTTGCTCCTGGCTGGCATCCTGCGATGAAAGCTGTGGTTCCCCTGCGACGAACCCTAAAGATTCGCACTGTTTTTAATCTTCTTGGCCCTTTAGTCAACCCCTTACGCCCAACAGGACAAGTAATGGGGGTTTCGAGTGCCCATTTAGTCTCTACCATTGCTCAAGCCATGCAGCTTTTGAACGCCGATAAAGCGATTGTTTTGCATGGGCGAGAAAAATTGGATGAAGCTGGATTAGGCGATATTACTGAGTTAGCCATTTTATCAGAGGGTAAGGTTGAGTTAAGCGCGATCGCGCCTCAAGAATTGAACCTCACTCCCGCCTCCCTGGAAGCCTTACGCGGCGGCGAAGTTGCAGATAATGCCGAAATTCTTCGCAATGTCCTGCAAGGGAAAGCTACGCCCGCTCAACAGGATGTGGTGGCGCTGAATGCCTCCTTAGCCCTTCAGGTTGGGGGGGCTGTCCCGTTATATGCTCATCAAGAAGGAATTGTTCTGGCCCGCGATATTATGTCTAGCGGTGCAGCTTGGAAAAAACTTGAAGAATTGATGGCCTTTCTTTAAAACAATAAACCCGCGATCGCATATCGCGGGCTAACGGCTCGTCTTCAGTCAAAAACTAACGAAACATACTGCTCACAGAGCTATCTTCATGAATGCGCCAAATGGTTTCCCCAACTAAGTTCGCTACTGAGAGAACCGTCAGTTGAGAAAACTGCTTGTCTAGGGGAACTGGGATCGTATTGGTGACAATCACTTCTTCAAACAAGCCACTGGAAAGCCGTTCTATCGCTGGTGGCGAGAATACCGGATGAGTCGCACAGGCATAGACTTGTCTGGCTCCTTCTTTGCGGAGCAGTTTAGCGCCCTCGCAAATTGTGCCGGCGGTATCAATCATGTCATCGACCAAAACCGCTGTTTTCCCTTTAACATCGCCAATGACGTTAAAGACTTCTGCGACGTTATGAGCCTGACGCCGCTTATCAATAATGGCCAGCGGGGCATCATCTAATTTTTTCGCAAACGCTCTCGCCCGCGCGACTCCCCCTACGTCAGGCGAAACCACCACCAGATCGGGTAGATTCTTGCTCGCCAGGTATTCTAACAACACGGGCGATCCATAGACGTGATCGAAGGGAATATCAAAATATCCTTGAATCTGAGCCGAATGCAGATCCATTGCCAGAATGCGACCTGCGCCCGCTTCTGTCATGAGGTTAGCGACGAGCTTGGCCGTGATCGATTCTCTACCGGCCGTTTTCCGGTCGGCCCTGGCGTAGCCATAGTATGGAAGCACCGCCGTAATTTGGCGGGCTGAGGCTCGCCGACAAGCGTCGATCATGATCAGCAACTCCATGAGGTGATCGTTCACCGGAGAGCAGCAAGGTTGGATCAAGTAGACATCGCAACCTCGAATCGACTCTTGAATTTGAATGTAGATTTCTCCATCTGCAAACCGTTTGCGAACCATTGGGCCTAAATCCATGCCCAAATAGCGAGCCACTTCTTGAGATAGAGGTACATTGGCGGAACCCGAAAACAAGCGCAAACGGTTATTTTCTGTCACCGTTGGCAGTGTCGGCTGAATTGTCAAAGTTGCAGAACGGATCACAACAAGCCCTCGAAGCGCATTCACCGCAATCTTATCACTGCCATACTACAAGATTTGCAAGGATTTGTGCGATTTTTTTTTGGAGCGATCGCACTTTCTCGCTAAAAACTCTCAAATGAGAGGGAATATCAACCTCGATCGGTAGTTCTACGAGGATGAAGTTTATGATGAAAATAGCGGAAAATCTCCGCATATTCCGGTAGAAAAGCAAGCAAATTTTGAGAAAAGGTCTATGAGTTTAATCGATCGGATCGGCGAAGAGATCAAATCAGCAATGAAAGCCAAGGACAAAGTTCGGCTAGAGACTGTTCGCAGCATTAAAAAGGTTTTGCTGGAAAAACAAACCAGCGTTCGCGATCCTGAATCTAAGGAACTGAGCGAAGCTGAAGAACTTGAAGTTCTCTCGCAGCTTGCCAAACAGCGGCGCGACTCGATCGAACAATACCGCAGCGCCGGCCGCGAGGATCTCGCTCAAAAAGAAGAGCAAGAGTTAGTGATTATTGAGGAGTATTTACCGCGTCAACTCTCGGATGCAGAGATAGAAAGCGCGATCGCCCAAATTATTGCCCAAGTGGGGGCAACCTCCCCGAAAGATATGGGTAAAGTGATGGGGCCCGCTATGCAGCAACTCAAAGGCAAAGCAGACGGAAAGAAGGTGCAGGACATTGTAAAAGCTAAATTGAGCGGCTAGATTGCGGCAGGGGAAAATCGGCAAAGACCTTGAGACTGCTCTGCCTGCGAACTCCGAGTAGACTAAAAACAGTTGGTACGAACAGAGAATCATGCAACCACCCATTCCCATCGGCACGCTTTTACAAAATCGCTACCAAATCCTAAAGATTTTGGGTCAGGGAGGGTTTGGTCGTACCTATTTAGCAGAAGATAAGGGTCGCTTTAACGAATGGTGCGCCCTTAAAGAGTTTATTCCTCAGCAAACGGGTACCTACGCCTTAGAGAAGTCTAAAGAGTTATTTCAACGCGAGGCGAGTACCCTTTACCAAATTCGCCATCCCCAGGTTCCCCAGTTCCGCGCCACCTTCGAGCAGGAAGGGCGGTTATTTCTGGTGCAAGATTATGTTGAGGGGAAAACCTATCGAGCGTTGCTGGCAGAACGTCAGGCCCAAGGGAGAGCGTTTAGCGAAGCAGAAATCCACAAGCTTTTAGAGCAGTTGCTTCCCGTATTGGCTCAGATTCACGCTCAGGGGATTATTCACCGGGATATTTCACCTGACAATATTATGTGGCGTCAAAGCGATTCTTTGCCGGTTTTAATTGATTTTGGCGTTGTCAAAGAGGTGGTAACGCGCTTTCGTTCTCCAGAGGAGACTGTTCCCCAAGCAACAACGGTGGGGAAAGCCGGTTACGCCCCTAAAGAGCAGATGCAAATGGGGTTAGCGTATCCTAGTAGCGATCTGTATGCGTTGGCGGTGACGCTGCTGGTGTTGCTGACGGGACGAGAACCCCAAGAGTTGTTCGATCCTAATCAAATGAGTTGGCAGATCCCGGTGGGGAATCATCCTCAACTGCGGCCTGTTTTAAGCCGGATGTTAAGCTATCAGCCGAGCGATCGCTTTGCCCATGCGAATGAGGTTTTGGCGGCATTGCAGACGCCCCAATCCCCGGCCGTTCCGCCCACTCAGCCTTTCCCGGTACAAGCGGCTTCAGAGGTGCCGCCGACTCAGCCGTTTTCGCCGCAACCGCCAACTCCGAGTTATTCTCCGGCCCCCAATCCTTCAGAGATGGCAACAATGGCGGTGGGAGGGCGATCGCAACCGCTGAGTTCTAGAACGCCAACCCCCCCGCAAGGGCCGGTGATTCCGCCGAATCCAACGTCTATTTGGGATAATCCTTGGGCTGTGGTGGGGATTGGGGCTGGTGTCGCTTTAGCGGCGGGATTGGGTTCTTTGGCACTGTTCACGGCCGTTCTCGACCGCCCTACGCCCACCCCAACGCCTACGGTGACGGTGACGCCGACGCCAACGCCAACGCCGTCTCCCATCGTGACGCCAACGCCGACGCCTGCACCCGTTACTTACGAGCAGTTTTTGAATATTCAACCCAACCGCGTCGCGAATTTAGAAAATCAGATTCGGGCAAATGAAACCGTTCGCTATGCGTTTAATGTTGAAGAAGCGAATGATTTTAATGCTTATTTGTCGGGCGAAGGGGTGTTGATGTCGCTGTTTGGGCCCGATGGCGAGGCGTTACCAGGGCGATCGCAAAATGTGTCGATTTGGGAAGGAACGCTTCCGGCTAGCGGCGAATATCGCATTGAAGTTAGACCCGTGCGCGGCATTCAACAAGCGGATTATCAGTTGAATCTCAATTTAATTGCGCCCGAACCGACTCCGGAACCGACTCCGGAACCCACGCCGACGCCTACACCAACGCCAACAGTTCCTCCTCCGGTTGAGGTTGAAGGCGAACAAGTGCGCTTTCCTGCTGGGCAAACGGGGGTAGAACGGACGGGAGTAGTGGGACCGAGTCGAGTTTACCGCTATTCGGTTCGGGGTCGGCAGAATCAGGTAATGACGGTGGAAATTCTTGAAGGAAATGCCCGATTTAATGTGCGCTTTCCGACGGGAGAACCAATCCCGGATGCGGCGGGACTGCTATTCTGGCAAACGCAGTTACCTCAAGGCGGCGACTACCAAATTGAGGTTGTGGCGAATGAGGAGACGGATTTTAGAATTGCGATCGCCATCCAAGATTAGCGAAACGATTGACAAATTCAACGTCCTGATTTAAGAATGTACAGGTTTAGCTGGACAAGGATTCATGTTTAAATTTAAAAAGCTTCCTGCTTTATTAGGACAAACAGCGATTATCTTAACGATTTCGCTAATCTTTACAGAAGTCGCCTTGAGAATCTATAACAAATTCAATCCTAGTTTCGTCTTTTACGATGCTTCTTACAATCGCTATCGGGGCAAACCCTTTGCGGATGACTATGATTTTCAACTCAATTCTAGAGGGTTTAAGGATGTTGAGTTTGAGGTTGAAAAAGCCCCAGACACCTATCGAATCTTAGGAATCGGTGATTCGTTTGCCTATGGAGTGGTTCCTTACGAGCATAATTACTATACTCGTTTAGAAGAAAAGCTGAATCAATCTAATGGGAATTTTGAAGTGATTAATATGGGAATTCCCAACCTCGATCCCAAGGATTATTTAGCAATTTTGATGAACGAAGGCTTGGAACTCAACCCGGATATGGTAGTTCTCAGCTTTTTTATTGGGAATGACTTCTTAAATTCTAAATCAGAAAGACGCAGTTTATATACTTATTCCTACACAGCATCTTTTGTTAATTTCATCGTTCAACTGGCGCGTAAATATGAAGGGAATGTAATTCACGGCAAGTATGTTTATCAAGATGATACTAAAACTTTAGAAGATGATGCTTTTTTGGCAGTGCAACAGCATCGCAGCATCCTTTTTTATAAAGATAATAATGGATTTGCAGATGATGTAGAAACAACGTTTGATTATCTCCAGAGAATTCAGGAAATTTGTAATTCTAGAAATATTCAATTAGTCGTTGTCTTAATTCCCGATGAAAACCAAGTCAATCCTGAACTTCAAGCGCAAGTTGTTGAAAGTTTGGGCGGATCGCTGGAATACTATGATTTTGACATTCCCAATCGCCTCTTAACCCAGAAACTTGGACAAGCCAATATTTCTTACTTGGATTTACTCGATCTCTTTAGAACAGAAACCAATAATCAACTGCTCTATAAACCCAACGATACTCACTGGAATATTCCGGGAAATGAGCTAGCAGCGATTGAGATTCATCGGTATCTGAGAGAGCAATTTTTTAACACCTCAGCCAATCACTAAGTAGAAAGATTCAAAATCAAAGTTAAAATTGGGGTAGCGAGTCGTACTGAAGATGCTGATTCCTCTAACCCGTAAGAAATTTGAAGAGCTTATCCCCACCATTGCGACGGGGAACCAGTATAAGCATTACTGGGGAAAATTTCCGGACTTTCTCAGGCGGTTACTGATTTCCGTGATTGGTGTTGTGGTCGCGTTTTTTGCTCGGATTGCTACTTTAGGCAGTAGTTCCGGGATTCTGATTTTTGCGGTTGGGATTACCGTTGGCACTTACTGGTTGTGGGGCCCGATTTTTTGGGCCAGTCGCCGCAACGCCAGTTACCGCAAACATCCCTACAGCGGATTTTGGAAAGGTCGCGTGTTAGATGTCTACGTTACAGATGACGTAGTGGGAACCGAAGAAACGGTGAATAGTCGGGGGGAGTTGGTGATTGTTGAAAACCGCGAACGTCGCCTCAATCTTGAAGTTGGAGATAAAACGGGATTCTATACCGAACTCCAGGTTCCCATTCGGCGAGATTACCGGGCGATTCGACCGGGACAAGTGGCCTTAATGTTAGTGATGTCTGACCGTCCGGATCTGAGCCGAATTTTACAAACCTCTGATGTTTACATCCCAAAGCTGAAACTCTGGGTTAGCGATTATCCTTGTGTGCGACGGGATGTGTTTGAAGAAGTTAGCCAAACGCTACGTCAACGTCGAACCCGTTCCCCTTCAGAGGGTCGTTCTGCTCGTCGTCCGGCGCGATCGCGTATGGAGTACGATCCTTACTAAATCATGACCTGTCCTTCTTGACCGTAAGCTTGCCAAGCCAGCTCAACTAAGCCGTTGACAATCGCGGCAGCAACCACTGCACTCCCTTTACGCCCTTCAATCCGGATATGAGGGACAAGGGAATCATTGAGACGGTCTTTGGCGACATCGGCTTCTACAAACCCCGCAGGCGTGCCAATAATTAAAGCCGGTCGAATGACTTCCGTTTCTACTAATTCAATCAACGCCGATAATGCAGTTTGGGCCTGACCGACTACAAAAATTCCTTCTGGGTAGCGTCTAGCAAGGGTTTCTATGCCCCAGGCGGCTTTGCTTTTCTCTTTTTGGGGTCGAGTGAGCGTTTCCATGCTGCAATACACAGGGTTCGCAAAGGTATGTTGAATGGTGGGGGCAATTCCCACCTGTACCATAGGGACATCAACAATAATCGTGGTACGGGCAGCTAGGGCAGCGGCTCCGGATTGCAAAGCTTGTTCTGAAAAGTGAATCAGCGATTTATATTCAAAATCTGCCGTTGCATAAATGACTCTGCGGACAATTTCGTACTCCGCAGGTGAAAATGTATGTTCTCCAATTTCTTGGTCAATGATGCCCAAGCTTTGGGCGTCAGTCGTGTGCCATTCCATGCGCCACCAGCACTTCAGCTATCAGCTATCAGCTTATCAGGTTGTTGGGGTTTCAGTGGGTCTTGTTAAGGCGAGCAGAACAATTTCTAATGCCCTAAATTCTGGATTTGTGCCAGCGAAAGGGGAACTTAGGGAGCAGCAGGCTGTTTGAGTTTAAGCTCAATCCGTTCTCCTGGCTGGGGTTCAATGATTTGTGTGGGGAGATGGTGCTGCTGCAATTGAGCTTGTAATGCCTTGGTGCTGCCTTTGGCTTTGAGCAGGACGTTAATTAGACCTTCTAGGCGGATATCGCCCCCGGCGGCAGTGGGTAAGAGAAATTGAGGTCGGATCTGTTGGGCGAGTTCTAGGGCGCGTTCAGGGCCTTGGATGATGGAACCGATCGCGGGAATCGATAAATTTATGATGGGCGCGATCGCAACATCTATGGGGGCTAGATCTTTTAACTGGGGGTCATGGTTGCCGTGGGGTTCGTAATATAAGCTGGTACCTTGGTGTAAATCTCGGATCAGATAGCCATTTTCTAGGGTAAATGGACCTAGGGGGGTGCCTTGGGTTGCTCGAATTTCTAGATGGTTATCTAATTTCCAGGTTTCGCCTTTGAGTAGCGGGTAAACATGCCGATAGCCTAGCTTTTGCACCACTTTGGCTGCGCTTGCTGAGGCAACAACGGGAATGTTACGGTCTAGGCGTTTGAGGGTCGGAGGATGGGCGTGATCTTCTAACCCCTGAGAGAGCAAGATTAGATCGATGGATTCGGGAATGGGACGATCTTGCGATCGCACTCCTTTAAATAACCATTCTTGGTTGCCAAAGCTTAAAACCCCGACTAACCACGGATCGATCGCAATCCGTTTTTGTCCGATTTCCACTAACCAGGAGTTACTATCCAACCAAGTCAGGTGCATCTGTTTATCATTAGAATATCTCCTCACTATTTTAGAGAATTGTGTTGGATTGTTAAGGATCTGGCTTGGGGCTTTGCCTTCTAGTCGATTGTGACTCTTGGGTAAAGGCGATCGCTTTTGATTGACACAAGTCCCTTGAGCAAGCCAAGATCGATGTAAAGTAAAGCTTTGTAAAGGCTTTGATGAATGTCATTAGACTTTATTTCGTTAGAGACCATTCAGGAAATTGCCCATCAATACGGTTACTGGACTGTCTTTCTAGGCATCATGTTAGAAAATACCGGCATTCCCCTACCGGGCGAAACCATTACCCTCGTCGGAGGCTTTTTAGCGGGGAACGGAGAACTGAACTATTGGTATGTTCTGGCTAGCGCGATCGCGGGTGCAGTGGTAGGCGACAATTTTGGTTACTGGATTGGTCGTACTGGAGGGTGGCCTTTTCTCGTCCGGATCGGTCAGCTTTTCCGGATTGATGAATCCCAGTTGCTTGCAGTTAAAACCCAATTTAGTGAAAATGCGGCGAGAGCCGTGTTTTTAGGGCGTTTTGTGGCGTTACTACGAATTTTTGCCGGTCCTATTGCAGGTATTGCCCAAATGCCTTATCAGTTATTTTTGCTGTGTAACCTGGCAGGGGCAGCGCTTTGGGCTTCCGTTACAATTAGCCTTGCCTTTTTTGTAGGGCGCGTTGTTCCGTTAGAAACTTTGATTGCTTGGGTTGCTCAATTGGGCGTTTTTGCTCTCTTGCTAGTCATTGCTTGGATTGCTGTTCCCCTCTGGTGGGAGTCTCGTCGCAAGGAATTAAAGCCAGGAGAATAGCCTGGGCAGAAATTGGATGCATTGAAATAAGCGCAAACCTTTAGGGTTTGCGCTTTTCTGTCGAATCATCACTATCCTCAACTTCCTTCGCTTTTCTTGCAAGGTGTTGAGTTCGCCCTTTTGAGGGGGCGTTGGAGTTCAAGAAAACTGGAATTAAAGTCTCTAGCGCGTCGGCGCGTTAGCAAGGGAATTAGGGTAGGTTTAAATCGATCGGTCGGTTTCGCAAGACGGATTTTTATGAATCGAATCTGAATTCAAAAGACGGTATATAGGGGTCGATAGGCGGTTATACAAAGGCTTCACGAATTTAGCAAGGTAAAATCGAAAACTGCGATCGCTCTGTTGTGAGTCTAGGGCAAACTCTTCTCTAAAACGAATAATGAATGCTTTAGCTTGTTGAATGGCTTGTCTGCGATTGCGAAAAACTCCTACGACAATCGGAACATTGCTATCAGTCGATATAATTTGGGCTTCGTAACCTGAGAAATAGCGATCGCCAGTCAGAGGATTCACTGCATAGCGCCGCAATATGCTGTAGTTAACATTCAAATAGGTCTCGTGCATAATTCTCCTCGGTACTCAGAAAGACCGCCCGAAGTCAGCAAGACCTACAAGATTCTCACAAAACTTAGCCCCAAGAAGAACCATCCTGGGGCATAAAAACCAATCTTACTTAAGATAGAAGTCAATTACATCAAAGCTAGTTAGCTCGATCTGTCTTTAGCGTTGAGATTCCACAAGTTGCAGCTTCTCAACTTCCAATTGCTGAAGTAAATTAACATCGCCTTTAGAACGAGCAACTTGAATGCGATGCTCTAATCTCTTCAAAATATTGGCACGATGCAGTTGAGCAGCTTCGATAAACCGTTTGTGGCGGGTTAAAGGTTCTGATGGAGAGTTGGCAAAGGTTCGATTCAGGTGTGTCGCAATATCTACTGCTTCCGGTTCGGGAGTTTGATAGGTACCGTAGGCAATCCCGCGATATTTTAAATCGAGCGGAGCTTGAGGAACGGGAATATGTCTAGGATAGCGCTGTCTGTACTCCTGACCGCGATACTTGGCAACTCTATCTGCCTCAGCCATATCCAGAGCAATGGGTTCGTGTTCGTAGGGGGTTCCTCGATAGGAAAGTTTCATAATAATTGCCTTCTCTCTGCCTGTTCGGTGATTGGTCAAAACAGAAATAATTTTTTCTGTATCTATTTTTACATTCTGACATTTTTTTTCTAAGTTTGGCAATTTTTAAAGAAATTTATCAAAATTTTCTAACAAGTTCCTGAGTTTCTGAGGTTTTAATCCCTGTCACACCTCTGAAGATAGATTTCGATAATCCTCTTGGAGGAAGTCTAAGAAAAGATTGTGTAAACTCCTTCTGTAACCGTAGTTTAAGAAGGAGATAAGGTAAGGTTGTAAATTTGTAAAATTTCTAAAACAACTTTGGTTTTCCTGTAGCTCTTGGCTAAAATCGAGCCACATTAAACTATCCTTGATCTTCATCAAATCTTTAAAGTAGAACGTTAGAGTATGGGACAATCTTTAATCAAAGGCGATCGCTTTAATCTTTCTCAGAGCTTCCCCAAACTGAATCAGCTTACTGTTGCGCTAGGTTGGCAAGTGGAAAATGCACGGCAGAGCTATGAAATTGATACTTCCGTTTTTATGCTAGGGACAGAGGGTAAAATCCCAGATGAGCAATATTTTGTTTTCTATAATAATCCTCAATCTCTTGACGGCTCAGTTCAATATTTAGAACATCCATTGTCTTCTAATTCTCTAGAAGGGAAAACACAGATTTGGATAGATATTGACCGAATTGATACCCAAATTGAAGAACTTGTTTTTGTTGTAACTATTCATGAGGCACAAGTTAAACAGTAAAGCTTTCAACAGATTAAAAATGCTTTTATTAAAATTAGCGATCGCGCTAGCCAAACCGAACTCATTCGTTATAGCTTAAATGAAGCTTTTACCGAAGAAACTGCCTTAGAATTTGGGCGTTTATACCGCAAAAGCAACGAATGGCGATTTCAAGCCGTTGGACAAGGGTACAAAGCCGGGTTACAAAGTTTTGTAGATAAATACTACATTGACTCTCAACTCACGTCCCCTTCCCTGTCTTCGCCTCCACCCCAACCTACTCCTCCTCCAGCAAAACCCATGAACGATAACCCCTCTCCAACCCGCATCGCCTTAGAGAAAAAGCTTGAAAAACAAGCACCGCATATTTTCGATCTCACCAAAAAAGCTGAGATTTCCCTCAAAAAAGCCAATCTCAACAACCATCAAGCCAAGGTAGCCTTGTGTCTTGATATTTCCGGTTCCATGTCTCACCTGTACTCATCCGGAAAGATTCAAAAGCTAGCGGAAAAAGTCCTCGCCTTGGGGTGTCGCTTTGACGATGACGGATCGATTGATATTTTTCTATTTGGGGCTAACGATCATTATCCAGGGGAAATGACCATTGATAACTTTAGTCATTTTATAAGTAATATCCTACGCCAGTATCCCCTAGAAGGAGGCACTTACTACGGTAAGGTGATGAAACGCCTTCGACAATTTTACTTTCCCAGCGATCGGGGAACGCAGCATAAAACCCCCACCAGCGCAGATCAACCCGTTTACGTCATGTTTGTCACCGATGGCGCTACTGCGGATCAACAAGAAACCATTAACCAGTTGCGCGGATCTTCCTACGAGCCTATTTTTTGGCAATTTATGGCCATTGGCAAGTCTAATAAAGACGCGACTGCTAAAAAAGGCTTTTTCGCCAAGTTGACGCAAGTTTTTGAAAGCGACTTCAGCTTTCTAGAGAAACTAGATGAGTTAGAGGAACGCTATTTAGACAATGCAGACTTTTTTAGCGTGGAAGACCCGCTCGGTATTCCCGACCAAGACCTGTACGATCTCTTAATGGGCGAGTATCCCAACTGGGTGAAGCAAGCCAGATCGAAGCAACTCTTGCGCTAATCTGAGTCTTACATGCGTTCGACTACAGCAATGCCTAATAGGGATAATCCGAGTTTCAGGGTACGTGCTGTAATGTCGGATAAGGCAAGGCGAGAGGTACGGTAAGGTTCCTCTGCTTGTAAAACCGGACATTGGTCGTAAAATTGGTTGAATTTCTGGCTGAGTTCAAACAGATATTGACAAAGGCGGTTAGGCATTAAGTCTCGTTCCACCTCTTGGAGAATATCAGAGAGTTGAAGTAAGTGTTTGGCTAGAACCCGTTCGGACTCTTCCCCTAAAAGGATATTGGCATCTTCGCCGACTTGTTCAAAGTCAATATCGCCTTTACGACCAATACTTCGCACCCGTGCATAGGCATACAGCATATAGGGTGCGGTGTTGCCTTTTAACTCCAGCATTTTACCGTAGCTAAAGATATAGTTACTGGTGCGGTTTTGGCTTAAGTCAGCGTATTTAACAGCACTGAGTCCAATGACTTGAGCAACATTTTGTTTAAACTCTTCGCTTTCCTGGCGATTCGTTTCTGCTAGTCTTGCCTGTAAATCAGCATAAGCGCGTGCGATCGCCTCGTCTAGCAAATCTCGCAATCTTACCGTATCCCCAGAACGGGTTTTAAGTTTCTTGCCATCTTCCCCTAGCACCAAGCCGAAGGGGACGTGAACGACTTCAACTTCTTCTGGAAGCCAACCCGCACGCCGCGCCACTTGGAAGAATTGAGCAAAGTGCGAGGATTGACCTGCATCTGTAACATAGATGATGCGATTAGCATTATCTTGCTGGATTCTATAGCGCAATGCCGCTAAATCGGTGGTGGCGTAGTTATAACCCCCATCAGATTTTTGCACGATCAGCGGTAGGGGTTCGCCTTCTTTATTCGTGAAGCCTTCTAGGAAGACGCATTTTGCGCCATCGCTTTCTTCTAGCAATCCTGCTTGCTCAAGTCCTTCTAAAATATCGGGTAGAAGTGGATTATAGAAAGATTCGCCGCGTTCTTGCAGCTTGATGTCTAGGAGATCGTAGATAACCTGGAATTCTCGCCGCGACTGGTTGCACAAGAGTTCCCACGCACGCCGACTATCCGTTTCCCCGGCTTGCAGTTTCACCACTTCGTTGCGGGAGGTTTCTTTAAAGGCTTCGTCTTCATCAAAGCGCTTTTTAGCTTTACGATACAGCGCCACTAAGTCTCCCAAGTCGAGTGCATCTTGCGTAGTCAGTGCTTCGGGGTAAGCTTCTCGTAAGTAGGCAATTAACATCCCAAATTGCGTTCCCCAGTCGCCAACGTGGTTGAGGCGCAGCACGTCATGACCGCGAAATTCTAAGATCCGAGCAATGCAATCTCCAATAATGGTAGAACGCAAGTGACCGACGTGCATTTCTTTGGCAATGTTGGGGGAAGAAAAGTCGATGACGATGCGTTGGGGATGTTTTTCGGTTTCTACACCTAGGCGCGGATCGTTTTTGATGGCGTTGAGTTGGGCTTCAAGATAGCTTTGCTTCAGGCTAAGGTTAATAAAGCCGGGGCCTGCAATTTCTGGCGGTTCGCAAAGTTCGCTAATCTTTAAATGATCGAGGATTTGTTGGGCGATCGCTCTCGGTTGCTGTTTGAGTCGTTTGCTCAATGGCATGGCGACGTTAGATTGATAATCGCCGAATTTTGGATTGCTGGCAGCAACCACCATCGGATCGCATCCAGCTAAGTCGCTACCAAAGGCGTCGGTTAACGCCTGTTGAAATTGCGTTCTGATTGTTTTTAGGGCTGAAGGCATAGGGATTCAGATAAGGTTTAGGTATAGAGCGACCTGCTAGTTTATCAGGGAAGGGGGACTCTTTGCCCGACTTTCATGCTGATATCTAACCAACTCGAACGGGTAATGGGGGCGCTACTGGAAATATAATCGACTCCCGTTTCGGCGATCGCGCCGATAGTATCGAGGGTGACGTTACCCGAAGCTTCTATTTTAATTCGGGAATTGTAAGCGCGGATGCGTTGGACGGCTTGTTGCATCTGTGCGACGGGCATATTGTCCAACATGATAATGTCGGCGTTATGTTGCAAGGCTTCTTCTACTTGCTCTAGGGTTTCGGTTTCAACTTCGATGGATAAGGGGTAGGGAATGGAGGGACGAACTTGGGCGATCGCTTCGGCAATGCCCCCAGCCGCTGCAATATGGTTATCTTTAAGCATAATGGCGTCATCAAGTCCCATCCGATGATTTCTCGCGCCACCCACTTGAGAGGCATATTTTTCCAGCAGTCTTAAGCCTGGGGTGGTTTTGCGCGTGTCTGCGAACTGGGTAGGGAAGTTTGCGATCGCATCTACATAACGTCGCGTTTGGGTTGCAACTCCACTCAGGCGCATGACGAGGTTAAGGGCAACTCGTTCTCCCATTAATAAAGCATCAAAGGGGCCATGCAATCTGGCGATGACTTGACCGACTTGGCAAGCCTCGCCTTCTGCGATCGCGGCGACGAAGCTAACTTGCGGATCGAGAAGCTGAAATACCCTGGCTGCAACTGGAAGGCCCGCAATAATGCCTGCTTCTTTGGCGATCCATTCGGCTTTAACTGTATTGGGGGTTCCTGCGATCAGGCATTGCGTAGTGCGATCGCCCCTCCCAATATCCTCCTGCAACCACAGAAGCAAGAGCGCATCCAACCGAATCCAAGGAGGAAGAACTGCTATAGAAGAACGTTCCACAAAATTTTTTTAGGGATTTTTCAAAACACCACCCCCTATTGTCCCTCAAAAAGCTTGTGTAGAGGAGGTTTGAGGGAATTTGCAAAAACATCGGTCAAAGGGTTGACAAAGCCTGTCGAGATTGTTAGATTAGTAAAGCGCTTGAGAGAGAGACACCTCCGAGAGCGCCCCGAACTAGACAACTCAAGAGTTGAAGCAACGAGCCAAGAATAAAAATCACCTCGTTAAAAAAACATTCCACTCCCAGATTAGCGAAAAGTTAATTGAGGGGGTAAAAGATAACACCAGAATAACTCGAAAGTCAGATTTGAGTAAAGACAAATCTTGTCACGGAGAGTTTGATCCTGGCTCAGGATGGAACGCTGGCGGTCTGCTTAACACATGCAAGTCGAACGGTGTCTTCGGACACAGTGGCGGACGGGTGAGTAACGCGTGAGAATCTACCTTCAGGTCGGGGATAACCCCTGGAAACGGGGGCTAATACCGGATAGGTCGAAA